>NZ_JBXASO010000004.1:0-227841 GCF_058809375.1 Brevundimonas sp. GW821-FHT10E09
ATCGGTGCCCGACCGTCTTCCTGTCCGCCATCGCCCTCGCCGCTACAGTGCTATTCTGGCTATGAGTCCTGAGCCTACAGCAGATTGAGGCATCTCGTCGAAAGTTCGACCCTTGAAGTCGCGGCCAGCCGTCTTTTTGTTTCGCCCGCCCCATTGTTTAAAGAAGAAGGCAGTCTCGCTCTCGGCGCACATGCCGTAGATTTCGTCTACCCATTCCTCGTCCATAGGTCTTGAACGCGGGCCGGATTCACCACCCACAATCGCCCAATCGATGCCAGCTAAGTCAGCGCTGGCTACCGAACCAATCAGCGGCTCGAACGACACAAAGCGGACCGCCGCTGGTGTTTCTCGCAAATCATCGAGCCTACCAACAACGGCGTCGTCCTCGACACTGGTTCCCAACCAGACGTGTGGCAGCGGTTGAGGTGCAACTTCGGCGACCACATCGCGCATGCGCTCCGGTCGTTTCGTCAGAATCTGGAAGGTGTGCTGCGGTGCCGCCGCCATGGCATCCCACACCCGGCCGATGAAATCGGTCGGGACGTCGGGGTGGAAGAGGTCCGACATCGAGTTCACGAAAATCTTTCGGGGCTTCCTCCAGCGCGCCGGTATCACGAGCGAGGCCTCATCAAGCGTAATACGGCCTGACCAGATGTAGCGACCTCCGCTTTTTCGGGTTAGGCCCGCGTACTTCTCAACCCCCATCGCTTCGAGACGTGCTGCCATCCGCATAGCGTAGCAGTTCGTACAGCCGGGCGTTATGATGGCGCAGCCGGCAACCGGATTCCAAGTCGCGTCCGTCCACTCGATCGATGTGTCAGCCATGCGTTTGCTCCTTCGGTGATTGTCGGGCGCTTTGGTTAATCAGACCCTACCCAGCGGGCGACGCAGCACATGCTAATCCAAGTATGGCCTACAACTTAGGCATGAAGCCGACTTCCTTGCGGACGCAATGAGCGTCTTGCGGTGCTGCCAAGCTCTTCGCCCCCCCCTTCCCTCCCGCCCCCAAAGATGATCGAACATCCCGCCACACACCACGGCCGGGGGCGGATACATCGATGAACTGGCGTCAGCGCGTCGAACCCTTCACCCGCCCCGTCTTCTTCGCCTGGTCGCGGTTGTCGCGGGGCAAGACGCTGGGCGTGCGGGCCGTGGCGGTGGATGCGGACGGGCGGGTGGCGATGGTCCGGCACACCTATCTGGCGGGCTGGTGGCTGCCGGGCGGCGGGGTGGACCGGGGCGAGACCACCCATGAGGCCGTGGTGCGCGAACTGCGCGAGGAGACCGGGCTGATCGCGCGGGCGGCGCCGCGCCTGGTCTCGCTGCACGCCAACGAGCGGTTCTTTCCCGGCGATCATGTCGCCGTCTTCGTCATCGACGCCTTCGACCAGGGCGAACGCACCAGCCACGGCGAGATCGCCGAGGTCGGCTGGTTCGCGCCCGACGCCCTGCCCGCCGACGTCAACCGGGGCTGTCGCGCGCGGCTGGCCGAATGGTTCGACGGCGTACAAATCGATACAAATTGGTGAGGCGGACCGGACGGCGCACGGCGTTATTCTGAGGGTCACGAAAGGACGTATCATGCCCGTCTCCCGCCGCGCCGCCCTGCTGGGCCTGACCCTCTCAACCCTGGCCGGCCCGGCCCTGGCGCAGCGCCGCCTGGGGCGCCGACGCGACCAGGCCGGCGGCAGCGCGGCGGCCCCCGTCCACACCTGGGCCTTCGGCCCCGACCCGCTCCAGGCCTATGACGTCTATGCGGACCGCGGCTCCGGACCGATCCTGATGTTCGTCCACGGCGGCGGCTGGTCGCGCGGCGAGCGGGCGATGGTCAGCGAACTGCCCGCCTACGCCCGACGGCACGGCCTGACCCTGGCCTCGACCAGCTATCGTCTGGTTCCCGCCGTCAGCGCCCGCGAGTCCGCCATGGACGTCGCCGCCGCCGTCGCCGACCTGAAACGCCGCCTGCCCGGCCGCCCGATCTATCTGCTGGGCCACTCGGCCGGCGCCCATCTGGCCGCCCTGGTCGGGATCGACCCCGACTATCTGGGTGCGGTCGGGCTGAAGCCGTCTGATCTGGCGGGGGTCATCCTGCTGGACGGGGCGGGCTATGACGCCACCGCCCCGCGCGGCGACGACCGGATCGATCAGTGGCTGGGCCAGACCTATGACCAGGCTTTCGGCGACCAGGCGGCCGCCCTGTCGCCGACATTGCGCGTCCGCCCCGGCGTCGCCTATCCGCCCTTCCTGATCTTCCACGTCGCGCGGCGTCAGGATTCGGCGGCTCAGAGCCGCGACCTGGCCCAGGCCCTGACCCACGCCGGCGGCCGGGCCGAGGTCGTCGCCGCCCCCGACGACAGCCACATGACCATCAACCGCGGCTTTGGCGTCGCCGGCGATCCCGAGGGCGAACGCGCCGCCCGCTTCATCTCGGGCTAACAAACGGCCAGGGCCGTGCTAGCCAAGGCGCATGAACCCCTCGCTCATCGCCATCCTCGTCGTCGTCCTGGCCGGGGGCGCCACCGCCCTGCAGGCGCCGACCAACGCCAGGCTGGCCTCGGCCGTCGCCTCGCCGGTCAACGCCGCCTTCATCTCCTTCGCCGTCGGCACGACGGTGCTGGGGGTCGTCGCCGCCCTGATGCAGACCCGGCCCGACATGGCCGCCGCCCGCGCCCTGCCCTGGTACGCCTGGCTGGGCGGAGTCTACGGCGCCTGTTTCGTGGTCGCCGCCGCCTGGGGCGTGCCGCGCCTCGGGGTGGCCATGACCATCACCCTGATGGTCGGCGGCCAGCTGCTGCTCAGCCTGATCCTCGACCATTTCGGCGCCCTGGGCGTGCCGCGCCAGCCGCTGAACCTGGGCCGGATCGCCGGCGTGGGCCTGGTTCTGGCCGGCGTCCTTCTGGTTCGGCGGTCTTGAGCCTATATCCCCCCGGATGACCGAGGAGACGCTCGATTCCAACCTGAAGGCCGCCGCCCTGATCGCCGACGAGGCGCGCCGGGCCCCCGACAAGCCGGGCGTCTATCGCATGTATGGCGAGGACGGGTCCTGCCTCTATGTCGGCAAGGCCAAGTCGCTGAAGAAGCGCATCGTCCAGTACGCCCAGGGCCGGTTCCACACCCAGCGCATCGGCCTGATGGTGGCCCAGACCCGATCGATGGAACTGGTCGTCACGGCGTCCGAGACCGAGGCCCTGCTGCTGGAATCCAACTTCATCAAGAAGCTGAAGCCCCGCTTCAACGTCCTGCTGCGTGACGACAAGTCCTTCGCCGAGCTGATGATCCGCAGCGACCACCGCGCCCCCCAGGTGAAGAAGCATCGCGGCGCCCACACCACGCCGGGCCACTATTTCGGCCCCTTCGCCTCGACCTGGGCGGTCAACCGGACCCTGAACACCCTGCAGAAGGCCTTCCTGCTGCGCTCCTGTTCCGACAGCGTCTACGAGACCCGAACCCGCCCGTGCATGCTGCACCAGATCAAGCGCTGCTCGGCCCCCTGCACCGGCCTGATCAGCCTGGAGGACTACGGCGAACTGGTCACCGAGGCCGAACAGTTCCTGCGCGGCAAGTCCCGCGCCGTCATCGGTCGCCTGTCGCAGGAGATGCAGGCCGCCTCCGACGCCATGGACTTCGAACAGGCCGCCCGCGTCCGCGACCGCATCCGCGCCCTGTCCGCCATCTCGATGGAGAACTCCGTCAGCGCCGACAGCGTGGCCGAGGGCGACGTCTTCGCCCTGCACTCCGACGGCGGCCAGGCCTGTGTCCAGGTCTTCTTCTATCGCGCCGGTCAGAACTGGGGCGGCCGCGCCTATTTCCCGCGTGTGGACAAGACCGACACCGATCCGGAGATCCTGGCCGCCTTCCTGGGCCAGTTCTACGAGGACAAGCCGATCCCGCGCCTGATCCTGTCCAACGTCCGCCCGCACGAGCTGGAGCTGCTGGAAGAGGCCTTCTCGATGAAGGCCGACCGCAGGATCGAGATCGCCCGCCCCATGCGCGGCGAGAAACTGGCCCTGGTCGACCACGCCCTGACCAACGCCCGCGAAGCCCTGGGCCGCCGCCTGGCCGAAAGTTCGGCGCAAGGGAAAATCCTGGACGAGGTCTGTGAGGCCTTCGGTCTGGAAACCCGGCCCGAACGGATCGAGATCTACGACAACGCCCATATCCAGGGCACGAACGCGGTCGGCGGCATGGTCGTCGCCGGCCCCGACGGCTTCCAGAAGTCGCAGTATCGCAAGTTCAACATCCGGGGCGAGGATCTGACCCCCGGCGACGACTACGGCATGATGCGCGAGGTGATGCGCCGCCGCTTCGCCCGCCTGGTCAAGGACGAGGAGGAGGGCGAGGACGCCGTCCGCCCTGACCTGCTGCTGATCGACGGCGGCGCGGGCCAGCTGGCCGAGGTGCTGGCCGTCATGGCCGACCTGGGACTGGACGACATCGCCGTGGTCGGCGTCGCCAAGGGGCCGGATCGCGATGCGGGGATGGAGAAGTTCTTCATGCCCGGCAAGCCGCCCTTCATGCTGCCGCTGAAGTCGCCGGCCCTCTATTACCTGCAACGGCTGCGCGACGAGGCCCACCGCTTCGCCAACGGCGCCCACGCCAAGCGCCGCTCGATGGACATCAAGAAGAATCCGCTGGACGAGATCGAAGGCGTCGGCCCCGGCCGCAAGAAGGCCCTGCTCCACGCCTTCGGCTCCGCCAAGGGCGTCGGCCGCGCCTCAGTGGCGGACCTGCTGAAGATCGACGGAATCAACCAGGCCCTGGCCGAACGCATCCACGCCTTCTTCAGGAAAAGCTGAAGTTCGGCCTCGGCCTTGCGGCCTCGTGGCCGTTGAGTCCGGATTGAAGCGAGGCTACAGGCGAGTCATGAGCGACATCGACGACGAACTCACCGCCGGATACCGCAGGTTCCGCACCGATCATTGGCCCGCCGCCCGCGCCGGGTACGAAGCCCTGGCCGAGCTGGGCCAGAAGCCGCACACCCTGATCGTCGCCTGTTCCGACAGCCGCGCCGATCCGGCCCTGATCTTCGACGCGGCGCCCGGCCAGTTGTTCGTGGTGCGCAACGTCGCCAATCTGGTCCCGCCCTACGAGCCTGACGGCCTGCTGCACGGGGTGTCGGCGGCGCTGGAGTTCGGGGTCAAGGTGCTGAACGTGCGCCGCATCGTCGTCATGGGCCACGCCCACTGCGGCGGGGTCGACGCCATGTTGAACGGGGCGCCCGACATCTGCGCCGACTTCGTCGCCCCCTGGGTGGCCCAGGGCTCGGCCGTCGTCCGCCGCGTCGCCGAGGAAGTGTCCGAAGATCAGGTCGAAGGCGCAGCCGAAGAGGCCGTCGTCCGCCTGTCGATCGAGAACCTGCGCACCTTCCCCTGGATCGCCGAGCGCGAGGCGGCCGGCGAACTGACCCTGACCGGCCTGCATTTCGGCATCGCCGACGGCGTCCTGCGCGCCCTGACGAACAAGCCGCGGTTCGAACCGTTGGCGTGACTTGCGCGAAGTAGTGGAAAACACTACTATTGAACCATGGAACGGACGATCACCGCGACTGAGGCCAATCGCGAGTTCTCGCGCATCTTTCGCGAGGTGGCGTCTGGCGAGTCCTACGTCGTCACCGCGCACGGCAAGCCGCTGGTGCGGATTACGCCTGCAACCGCCGGCGAGCCGACAGACGATGAACGCGTCGCTCGGCTGCACGCCCTTGTGGACGATTTGGCCGCCCTGCCCGCCCGCGCGCCCGGACGCATCACACGTGAAGACGGTTACGCTTGAAACTGGCGCTCGACACCAACGTCCTGGGTTACGCCGCCGGCATCGGTGATGACGAACCCAAGCGTCAGCGCGCGTTAGGGGTGCTGAAGACGCTCGCCAAGCAAAACCTCGTCATCCCGACCCAGGTTGCCGGCGAGTTCTACAACATCCTGACACGCAAGGGCGGACACCCGCCGAAGGTCGCCAGGAAGATCGTGCTGGACTGGAGCGCTGGCATTGGGCTGACCGCCGCCTCGGCCACGACCATGGACGCCGCGCTGGAGGCCGCGGCCTTCTTCAATCTACAGATCTGGGACGCCTTGATCCTGACCGTCGCCGCCGAAGCGGGCTGCGGCCTTCTGCTTTCCGAAGACATGCAGGACGGCTTCGTCTATCGAGGCGTGACCATCGCCAATCCGTTCGCGGAGACGCTTCATCCCCTGCTCGCGTCCCTGCTGGAAATCCTGCCATGACCACCTATCCGCACCGCGCCAATCCGATCCCGAATATCCTGACCGGCATCCGCCTGTTCGCCGGTGTGGTGATGTTCGCCATGATGGCCGGCGCCGCGCCGGGGGCGCTGGACGCCTGGCTGTCGCCGGACACCCAGGCCAAGTTCGGGATCTGGGCCTTCTGGATCTTCGTCATCGCCGCCTCGACCGACTGGGTCGACGGCTTCCTGGCGCGCCGCTGGAACTCGACCACGCGGTGGGGCGCCATCCTGGATCCGATCGCGGACAAGGTGTTGATCACGGGGGCTATCCTGGGCGTGCTCGCCTCCGGCTCCCTGCCGGGCATCGCCCTGCCCTGCGGCCTGATCCTGTTCCGTGAGTTCGCGGTCTCGGCCCTGCGCGAGACCATGGCCGGGCGGATCGAACTGCCCGTCACCCTGGCCGCCAAGTGGAAGACCACCGTGCAGATGGTCGCCCTGGCCGCGCTGCAGCTGACCCTGTTGTGGAACGCCTTCGGCCTGCAGGAGCCGGACGGTTCGCCCCTGTCGTGGCAGCCGGCGTTCGAATCCTTCGCCGTCTTCCTGATCTGGTTCGCCGCCGTCATCACCCTGTGGACCGGCTGGCAGTATTTCCGCGAAGCCAAGCGCCAGATGCGGGATCTCTAGGGCCTGAGCGTCAGACCCGCCGGCGTCGCCTCGAAAGCGGACAGCCGACCCAGATAGCTCATGCCCAGCAGCGAATAGGTCAGGCCTTCCTCGACCACCAGGGCCTCGACCTTATCGACCCGAACCCCGGCGACCGAGATCGTCTTCAGTTCGACCGGCGCGGCCCGCACCACGCCCGAGGCGGTCTGGACCTTGCCGGTGAAGGCTTCCGGCGCTGGATCGACACCCAGCCGACGTGCATCGGCGCGCGTCAGGGCCACCACGCTGGCGCCCGTATCCACCAGAACCTGGACCGCACGGCCATCGATCCTGGCCTGGGCCCAGTAGTGACCGTCCGGCCCCTTGACCACCTGGGTCGGGGTTCCGGACGCGGAAGCCGCGACAGCGACATCGGCGGACGCCGCCATGGCTGTCTCTCCGCCGTCCAGATGACGGATCGTGAAAGCTGTCGCGAACGAGGCCATGAGGGCGACGCTCAGCACGGCGGCGGACTGAAGGTCGATGCGGATCATGCACCCTGCCTATCCGACCCAGGTTGGAATGCGGTGAACCGACTTGGCTGACGAAAGCTTAAGCCCCGAGCCGTCCTAGCCCAGCTTGGCCGGGTCCACCCGAGACCGCCGGGACGGCAGATCCGCCATCACCGCCGCCCTTTCCGCGTCGCTGAGCGCGCGCCAGCCGGCGATCTCGCCCAAGGTCCGGAAACACCCCAGACACAGGCCGCTTTCGCCATCGACGGCGCATACCATGACACAGGGCGTGGCGATCGATTTCGGCGGCCCGGCCGGGCGCGGGACCCTGCTCAATGTGACACCATCAAGAAATATACTCCGCTTGCTGATCGATAAATTTGCAATTTCCGCAAAACTGCCTATCTTGGGCTCTGACGCGAAACGACTGATGGTGAGATTCCATAGGTACGACGCGTCTCTTTTCATCGTTCTGCGAAAGGAGACGCCAAAATGAACGATAAGGAGCGTAACCTCCAACACGCCATGATGTCCTTCGCCCTGTGGGGCGGGATGCTGGTCAACAGTCGGCACATGCCGTCGAACTCGGGACGGGCGGTCAGCCATCCGTCCAACTTCGTACCCTATACGCCCAAGAAACCCTGACGGCCTCGAAAGCCCGACGTGCAGCAGCCCCGGTCCGCGCCGGGGCTTTTGCAATTCCGGGCTTGCGTAACGCGGCGTCGGCGTCCGATGACGGAGGCGGAACGAGGAGACGACCGATGGGCCTGATCGCCGAAACCAGACAGGGCGCGATCCTGATCTGGACGCTGGACCGCGAGACCCGGCTGAACGCCCTGCCCGACCTGACCGACGGCGACGAATTCGCCGACGCCTGCGCCCGCGCCAACGCCGACATGACGGTCAAATGCGTGGTCCTGACGGGCGCCGGGCGCGCCTTCTCGGCCGGCGGCGACCTGACCGCTATGCGAGACCGGCGCGACCTGTTCGAAGGCTCAGGCGCCGAGATCCGCGCCCGCTATCGCCGCGTCGTCCATCGGATCGTCCGCAGCCTCTATGATCTGGAGATCCCGCTGGTCTCGGCCGTCAACGGTCCGGCCATGGGCCTGGGCTGCGGCATCGCCGCCACCGCCGACATCCGCATCGCCTCGGACCGGGCCAGCTTCGGCGTGCCCTTCCTGAAGCTGGGCATCATTCCCGGCGACGGCGGGGCCTGGCGGCTGCCGCGCGACGTCGGCTACGCCCGCGCCGCTGAAATGCTGTTCACCGGCCGCAGCATCGACGCCGAGACGGCCGAGCGCTGGGGCCTGGTCAATCGGGTCGTGCCGCACGACCGGCTGATGGACGAAGCCCTGATCACCGCCGGCCAGATCGCGGCCCAGCCGCCCCAGGCCCTGCGCATGGCCAAGACCCTGATGCGTCAGGGCCGCGACCAGACCTTCGAACAGATCCTGGAGCTGTCGGCCGCCATGCAGGCCCTGGCCCACATGACCGAGGACCATCTGGAAGGCGTGAACGCGGTGCTGGAGAAGCGGCCGGGAGACTTCACCGGCCGCTGACCCGCCGGCTTACGACTGGCCGGCCGAACGCATGGCCTGGTTGGGCCCCACTCCGGCGCTGGCCGGGCGGGCGACGCCCGCCTTCTGGCCCGGCTTTATGAACTTCACCAGCACCCGCTGCCCGATCAGGAAGGGGGTGTTGTCGGCCGAAACCACCACTTCGACCACCCGTTCGTCGGTCCTGGCCGAGGGATCCTCGGACTGCAGCTGACGGGCGCCGAAGACTGCGGCGCGGCGCAGGACCCGCCCGACCGAAATCTTGGTCGGATCCCCCTCGGGCGTCAGTTCGACCTCCTGACCGACCGTGACATTGGGCAGGTCCGCCTCGACGATCTCGGCCCGCACGATGCGGTCGGTGTCCGGCTCAAGGTCGAACATGGCGGTGACGTTCAGGGTCGAGGCGCCGGCGCCGGGCTGGGCGTAGCGGCGGGCGATCCGACCGTCCATAGGCGCGCGGATCACCGTCAGTTCCTGATTATAGCGGGCCTCGTCCAGACGCGACTGGGCCGTCTGGATCGCGGCCTCCTGCGACGCGAGACGCGCTTCGGCCTGGGCGATCTGATCGCGGGCCTGATCCAGACGCTGGGCGGCGACGAAATTGGTCGAGGCCAGCCGCGACAGCCGGTTGTACTCGCGCCGGGCGGCGGTCAATTCGACGCGCGTCAGCCCCAGCTGCGCGCGGCTCTCCGACACAGCCGCAGCCGCGCTCTGCGCCGCCAGACGGGTCTCGTCGTCCTCCTGTCGCGCCAGGATCTGGCCGGTGACGACCCGGTCGCCCTCGTTGACGAAGACTTCACGCACCACGCCGCCGCGACGCGCGGCGACCTTGATCACCCCGCCCTCGACGTCGGCCTTGCCGTTGGCGATGGCGGCGTAGGGGCTGTCGATCTTCTGGGCGGATTCTTTCTCGACCTGGGCCTTCTTGGCCGCCCCGGCCTTGCTGAAGGCCATGAAGCCGACGACCAGGACGATGATCAGGACCAGGCCGATCCAGAGCCATTTGTTTTTGAGGAAGGCGGGCATGACGGTTCAGTCCGTTGGAAAAGGGTCTTAGTGGGACGCCAGCTGGGCGTCGGGATCAGGAGTGCGGCGCTGATCGTCCAGGATCCGGCCGTCCTCGATGTGAATGACCCGGTCGGCCCAGGCTTCCAGGCGCGGGTCGTGGGTCACGCAGATCACGGCTGCGCCGTGTTCGGTTGCGGCCCGGCGCAGCAGGCGGATGACCACCTGGCCGTTTTCGCCGTCGAGCGCCGAAGTCGGTTCGTCGGCGAACAGGATCTGCGGGTCCTTGGCCAGGGCGCGGGCGATCGCGACGCGTTGCTTCTCGCCGCCGGACAGGGCGTTGGGCCTCTGGTGCAGACGATGACCCAGGCCCACTTCTTCCAGCGCCGTGGTGGCGCGCTTCTTCGCGTCCGCCGACGACAGCCCCTGGTACTTCAGCACCGTCATGACCTGCTGCAGGGCGGTCAGGGACGGGAACAGGTTGAACCCCTGGAAGATGAAGCCGCAGTGGTCCAGGCGGAACTTGTCGATCCGACCCGAGCCGTAGGTCCACAGGTCGTCGACGTCCAGTATGTCCACCCGCCCCTCCTCGGGCTTCAGCAGGCCCGAGAGGTTGGCGATCAGGGTGGACTTGCCGGAACCGGAGGGGCCCATGACCATGGTCAGGTCGCCGTGCCGCGCATCGAAATCGACGCCCTTCAGGACTTCGACCCAGCTGCGGCCCGTCTTGAACCGTTTGACCAGGCCCTTGGCTTCGATGGCGAAGTCGCCGTGTTTGCCGTGCACTTTCGTATGAGTGTTCATCGCAGCAGGTCCGCCGGCTGGCTGTTCTTGAGGACGCCCAGCGACAACAGACCGGACAGCAGGGCGATGACGATCAGCATCAGCGACACCATCATCACCATCATGGGCGGGAAGGACATGGTCAGGCCCGAACCGGCCGCCAGCAGGCTGACCCCCCAGGTCAGGATGAAGGCCGCCAGCACCCCGGCGATCCCGACCCAGAAGCTGAGCTCCAGCACGATCCAGCGCAGCGACCCCATGGCGACGCCCAGGGCGCGCAGCGAGGCGAACTCCTTGATATTGGCCATGATGGCGCCGCGCAGCGTCTGCCAGGTGATCGCCACCCCGATCAGCACGCCCAGGAACAGCGAAAAGCCCAGCATGATGGCGATGAAGCTCTCCTTCATCATCGCCCCTTCATTGGCCTTGGCCAGATCCTGACGCGTCCAGGCCTTGAACTGACCGTTCGAGATAGAGTTCAGCTGGGCGACCACGATGGGCGCGCGCGCCGGATCCTTGATCTGCACCATCAGCGGTCCGACCCGTTCGCCGGTGTTGGCCTCGCCCAGCATCCGCAGGGTGTCGCGCGACATGACGACCGTCGCCTGCATCATGTTGGGATAGCCCTGGGTCACAGCCGCGACCCGGACCGTCTTGCCGTTGTAGCTGGCCTGATCCCCCAGTTTGACGCCCAATCGCCCCAAAGCCGTCTGGTCCACCGCCACCGCATAGGGCTGACGCAGAGCCTCGACCAGGTCGTCGGAATAGTCGACCGGCACCGTCACCGCGCCAGGCACGGCGTCGATGGTGGTGACGTTGACGAACTCCATCTTCTTGGCGCCGGGCGCGGCCGGGTCGCCGCCGGGCTCCTTATCCTTGACGATGTTCTGCCAACGACCGCCGGAACCGTCCAGATCGGCCACGGCCAGGACTTCCGGATGCTGATAGACCACCGGCATGATTCGCCGCGGCACGCCTGAGGGGCCGCCGTTGAACAGGGCGGTCGCGCCCGGGCTCAGAATCATGATGTCGGCGCGGGCCCGATCGATCTGGGCCGTGAAGGCCTTGCCGATGCCCATGAACATGCCGACCTGGGCCAGGACGAGCAATCCCGAGAAGGCGAGCGCCACGACGGCCGCCATGTAGCGACGCCACTCGTAGAGCAAGGTTGATAGCGCAAGCGACATGGTTGTCGATAAATCCCCGATACGTCCGTCTATCTGAGCGAGCGCGGCATCACGGCCAAGTTAAATCGGGGTAAGGCTTGCTTTTGACCCGTGCGACCACGGGCCGTAGGGCAAAGGCCGTCTCGCCTCTTGGCGGCGTCGCCGAAACGGCGCTAGTTACAAGTTAACAGGCGGATCATCCTCGCTCCGCCCTCTGTAGGAAACCCCGCATGTCCCTGCCGTCCCTTCGTCTCACCGCCTCGCTGGCCGCCCTCGGCGCCGCGACCGTCGTCCTGTCCGCCCCCGCGACCTCGGCCCGCGCCGACGAGGGCATGTGGACCTTCGACAACTTCCCCATCGCCACGGTGAACGAAAAGTACGGCACGAACATCGACCAGGCCTGGCTGGACCGCGTGCGCAACGCCGCCGTCCGCCTGCAGGGCTGCTCGGCCTCGCTGGTCTCGGGCGAAGGCCTGATCCTGACCAATCACCACTGTGTCGTGGGCTGCGTCCAGGACCTGTCCAGCGCCGAGAACGACTACGTCAAGAACGGCTGGATGCCCGCGACCCGCGAGGAAGAGAAGAAGTGCCCCGGCCAGACGGCCGAGATCCTGACCGACATCACCGATGTGACCGACCGGGTCGTCGGCGCCGGCGCCGGGCTTGAGGGCGCCGCCTTCGTCCAGGCCCGGGCCGCCGAGATCGACAAGATCCAGAAGGAGGTCTGCGGCGACGACCAGAAGCTGACCTGCCAGGTCATCAGCCTGTACCGCGGCGGCCAGTACAAGCTTTACAAGTTCCGCAAGTATGACGACGTGCGCCTGGTCTTTGCGCCCGAGTTCCAGGCGGCCTTCTTCGGCGGCGACCCGGACAATTTCAACTTCCCGCGCTACGCCCTGGATGCCGGTTTCCTGCGCATCTACGAGGACGGCAAGCCGGTCGCGACGCCCAACCACCTGGTGTGGAACGCCAATGCGCCCAAGGAAGGCGACGTCACCTTCGTGGCCGGCAACCCCGGCTCGACCTCGCGCCTGCTGACCATGGCCCAGTTGGAGGCCCTGCGTGACCAGCAACTGCCGCTGACCCTGATCCAGACCTCGGAACTGCGCGGTCGCCTGCTGGAGTATTCGACGACGGGTGAAGAGGCCAAACGCGTCTCGGTCGATCCGATCTTCGGCCTGGAGAACGGCTTCAAGGTCTATTACGGCCAACAGGGCGCCCTGACCGACCCGGCCTTCATGGCGACGAAGCGGACGGCCGAACAGGAACTGCGCCAGCGCGTCGCCGCCGACCCGGCCCTGGCCCAGCGCATCGGCGACCCGTGGGCCGAACTGGAGCGCGTCGCCGCCGCCCAGCGCGACCTCTACCTGCCCTACCGCCAGCTGGAAGCCGCCGCCGGCCAGCGCTCGTCACTGTACAGCTACGCCAAGTCCATCGTCCGCGCGGCCAAGGAGCGCGCCAAGCCGGTCGCCGAACGCCGCGCCGGCTATTCGGACGCCGACATCGCCTCGCTGGGCCGCCGCCTGGCGACCGAGACGCCGATCTCGAACGATCTGGAGAAGATCTATCTCGACTTCTGGCTGTCGAAGACCCGCGAATATCTGACCGTCGACAACACCGACGTGAAGGCTCTGCTGGGCAAGGAAAGCCCGGAGCAGATCGCCGAACGTCTGGTGGACGGCACCCGCCTGGCCGACCCGGCCTTCCGCGCCCAGGCCCTGGCCATGACGCCGGAACAGCTGGCCGCCTCGGGCGACCCGCTGATCGCCTTCGTCCTGGCCAATGACGATGCGGCCCAGGCGATCCGCACCCAGTGGGAATCGGCCGTGTCCGGCCCGACCAGCCGCGCCGGCGAAAAGATCGCCCAGGCCCGGTTCGCCGTCTACGGGACCAACCTCTACCCCGACGCCACCTTCAGCCTGCGCCTGTCCTACGGTCAGGTGAAGGGCTGGACCTATCGCGGCGTGACGGTGACGCCCTTCACCGAGATCGGCGGCCTGTACGAGCGCAACACCGGCGCCGAGCCGTTCAACGCCGCCGAGGACTGGATGGCGGCCGAGGGCAAGGTCAACAAGTCGACCGTCTATGACTTCGTCTCGACCAACGACATCATCGGCGGCAACTCGGGCTCGCCCGTGATCAACGCCAAGGGTGAAGTCATCGGCGCCGCCTTCGACGGCAACATCCACTCGCTGGGCGGCAGCTTCGGCTACGACGGCGAGCTGAACCGCACGGTGACGGTCTCGACCGCCGCCATCACCGAAGCCCTGCGCACCGTCTACAACCAGCCGCGCCTGCTGCGCGAGCTGGGCGTGCGGCGCTAATACCGACGCATAAGCGCCTCTCCCTCCCCCTCGGGGGAGGGGGGTCGCGAAGCGACCGGGTGGGAAGGGCTCGGCGATCCGTCACAGGACCGCGCCCTTGTCGCCCTGCCGCCCCCACCCGTCCGGCGCTGCGCGCCGGCCACCCTCCCCGGACTGGGAGGGAGAGTTCTGGAGCCCCCCATGCGCCTCGCCCTTCTCGCCTCCGCCGCCGTCCTCGCCTTCGCCTCGTCGGCCTCCGCCGAAGAAGGCATGTGGACCTTCGACAACTTCCCCGTCGCCCGCGCCAACCAGACGCTGGGAACCGACATCGACCAGGCCTTCCTGGACCGTGTCCGTCTGTCCTCGGTGAAGTTCGGCGGCTGTTCGGCGGGCGTGGTCTCGGGCCAGGGCCTGGTCATGACCAACAATCACTGCGTCGCCACCTGCGTCGCCAACCTCTCCACGCCCCAGGTCAATTACGCCGAGACCGGCTTCCTCCCGAAATCGCGCGAGGAAGAGCTGAAATGCCCCGGCGCCACCGCCGAAATCCTGACCGACATCAGCGACGTGACCGAGCGGATGCACAAGGCCGGCGCCGGGCTTGAAGGCCAGGCCTTCACCCAGGCCCGCGACGCCGAGGCCGGCCGGATCGAGAGCGAAGCCTGCGGCAACGATCCCAAGATCCGCTGCCAGGTCGTCAGCCTGTACCGGGGCGGCCAGTTCAAGCTCTACACCTACCGCAAATATTCCGACGTCCGCCTGGCCTGGGCGCCCGAGGATCGCGCCGCCACCTTCGGCGGCGATCTGGACAACTTCTCCTTCCCCCGCTTCGCCATAGATGCCGCCTTCATCCGCCTGTACGAGGATGGTGAGCCTGCGGTCACATCAACCCATTTCGCCTGGAACCCGAACAAGCCGACGCAGGGCGAGGCCGTCTTCATCTCCGGCAATCCCGGTTCGACCCAGCGCCTGCTGACCATGGACCAGCTGACCACCATCCGCGACGTGGTCCTGCCGCTGGACCAGTTGATCGCCTCCGAACTGCGCGGCCGGTTGATCCGCTATTCCGAAGAGGGCGAGGACCAGGCCTTCATCGCCATGGACCCCATCGTGGGCCTTGAGAACACCTACAAGCGCGGCCGTGGCCGGATGGCCGCCCTGATCGATCCGGCCTTCATGGCCCGCAAGGCCGAGCAGGAAACCGACTTCCGCGCCCGCGCCGCCGGGTCCGGCGTCGATCCCTGGTCAACGCTCAGCACGGTCCAGCCCGTCGCCCGTGAACTCTATCCCTCCATGGCCCTGCTGGAAGGCGGCACGGGCCTGGGCACGACCTCGGTCGCCGGCGGGTCGCAGCTGTTCGCCTGGGCCCGCACCCTGGTGCGCGGCGCCCAGGAACGCGCCAAGCCGTCGGACCAGCGCCTGCCCGAGTTCGCCGACAGCCGTCTGTCGGGCGTCGAGTCCCGCCTGTTCGCCGAACGTCCCACCTATCCCGAGCTTGAGCAGATCCGGCTGGAATGGTGGCTGTCCAAGACCCGCGAATGGCTGACGGTCGACAGCCCTTCGGTCCGCACCCTGCTGGGCAAGGAGAGCCCCGAGACCCTGTCGGCCCGACTGGTCGCCGGCACGACCCTGGCTGACCCGGCCGTGCGCCGCGCCCTGTGGACCGGCGGTCTCGCCGCCGTCCAGGCCTCGACCGATCCAATGATCCGCTACGCCCTGGCCATCGACGCCGACGCCAGCGCCGTTCGCGACGCCTGGGAGACGCGGGTCCAGGCCCCGACCGACCGCGCCTCGGAACAGCTGGCTGCCGCCCGCTTCGCCGCCTATGGCGACGCCGTCTATCCCGACGCCACCGGCACCCTGCGCCTGACCTATGGCCAGGTCGAAGGCTCCGACGTTCCCGGTCAGCGATTCGCCGCCTTCACCACCTTCGCCGGCCTGTGGGACCGCGCCACCGGCGCCGAGCCCTTCGCCGTCGCGCCCAAACTGCTGGCGGCCAAGGACCGGATCGACCCGAACGCCGTCATGGACATGGCCGTTTCGACCGACACCATCGGCGGCTCGTCGGGGTCTCCCGCCATCAATGCGAAGGGCGAGATCGTGGGCGCCAATTTCGACTCCACCGTCCTCACCCAGCGCAACGCCTACGGCTATGACCGCGCCGTCAACCGCAGCGTCATCGTCACCACCCAGGCCGTGACCGTCGCTCTGCGCGACGTCTATGGCATGGACCATCTGGTGCAGGAGCTGGGCGTTTCCAGGTGAGCGACATCGCCTTTCGCGCGGCGACGCCCGAAGACGTCGCCGCGCTCCATCCCCTGATCGAGCGCGCCTATCGCGGCGAGACGGCCAAGGCCGGCTGGACGCACGAGGCGGACCTGCTGTTCGACACCCGCACCAGCGCCGAAGAATTGTCGGCCCTGATCGCCGATCCCGACCGGGTCATTCTGCTGGCCCATCGCAACGGCGCCCCGGTCGGCTGCGTCCAGGTCGCCCGCATCGGCGACGACCGGACCTATCTCGGCCTGCTGACCGTCGAGCCGAGCCTGCAAGCCTCCGGCCTGGGCCGCCGCCTGCTGGCCGCCGCGGAGACCGAGGCCGTCGCCCGGTTCGCGGCCCGCCGCATGGAGATGACCGTCATCCACCGCCGCGCGGAACTGATCGCCTGGTACGAACGGCGCGGCTACCGCCCCACCGGCGAGACCCGCCCCTTCCCCGTCGATCCGCCTCGGCCCGAGCTGGATTTCGTGGTGCTGGAGAAGGGGCTGTAAACTCCCCTTCCTTCTCCCTTGGGGAGAAGGTGGCCCGAAGGGCCGGATGAGGGCCCGCCGGTGGGCCAGCTCGCACCGCCGCGCCCCTCACCCTTGCGCGCAAGACTGATCGCTACGCTCTCAGCCGCTCAAGCCCTCCCCGCTGGGAGAGGGATCTTCGAACGGCCCCTTGCAAAACGGACACCCATGTCCATTTATGCGCGTCATCATGTCGCGCCCCGCCCCCAAACATGTCCGTAAGGACGTCGTCCACAACCACGCCGCCCTGCTTGAGGCCGCGCGCGCGGTCTTCGCCGACCAGGGGCTGGACGCGCCGCTGGACCTGATCGCGGAAAAGGCCGGCGTCGGACGCGGCACCCTGTATCGTCATTTCGCCGACCGCACCGAACTGGCCCTGGCCGTGCTTGAGGCCGACCTCGCCGACCTGGACCGCCGCACCGCCGAACAGGGCGACGCCCCGGAAGCCTTCTTCTGGTTTCTGGACCGGCTGGCGGAAGACATGATCCGCAACGCCGGCCTGGCGGGGTTGGTCCGGAACGTGAGGTCGCCCGATGCGCTTACCCCCCTGCGGCAGAGCTTGATGGAGGCGGGCGCCGCCCCCCTCGAACGGGCCCAGGCGGCCGGTCTGGTGCGAAAGGATCTGCGGCCGATGGACATCCGCCTGATCGCCACCCTGCTGGGCGCCGGCTTCCAGGGCGCCGACGAGGCCGAGCGTCAGGCCGTGTCCCAGCGCACCCGCGTCATCATTCTGGACGGGCTGAAGCCCAGGCCGGAGGCGTCCTGATGGCTCGTCGCGCCGATCACAACTGGCATCTGCCCTGGGAGCAGTATCTCGCCACCCTGAAGCCGCACGAGCGACCCACCCTGCCCGGCTCGCCGGCCACGCCCGACCATACGGCCTGGCTGCGGTTGCAGTACGCCCTGACCGGGGTCTTGGTGGCCCTGGTCGGCAGCCTGGGCAACGCGGCCGTCACCGCCAATCTGACCAGTCTTCAGGGCTCGTTGGGGATCACGATCACCGAGGCGGCCTGGCTGCCGGTCGTCTTCGTCATGACCAACGCCTGCATGAACCTGATCCTGTTCAAGTTCCGCCAGCAATACGGCCTGCGCCTGTTCACCCAGATCTGCCTGACCGCCTTCGTCGTCACCTGCGCCGCCCACCTGGCGGTCGACAACTATGAGTCCACCCTGTTCGTCCGCGCCGTCGCAGGCATGGCGGCGGTGGGGCTCAGCACCCTGGGCTTCCTCTATATGATCCAGGCCTTCCCGGCCCAGCACCGCCTGAAGGGACTGGTGATCGGCATCGGCCTGTCCAGCTTCGCCGTCCCCATCGCCCGCCTGATCATGCCCAGCCTGCTGGAGATGAACGACTGGCGCGCCTTCTACACCTTCGAGCTGGGCATGGCGCTTCTGGCCTGGGCCGCCGTCCAGGTGCTGCGCCTGCCCCCGTCCGAGCGGCTGAAGCTGTTCGAGCCGCTGGACTTCGTCACCTTCGCCCTGTTCGCGCCGGGCGTGGCCCTGCTGGCCGCCGTCCTGGGTCTGGGCCGGATCGTCTGGTGGACCGATGCCGCCTGGATCGGCTGGGCCCTGGCCGGCGCCATCCTGCTGCTGACTGCGGCGCTGATGATCGAGTACGATCGGCGGAATCCGCTGATCAACGTCCGCTGGCTGACCGGCCCGGACATCCTACGCCTGTTCGGCGCCATCCTGCTGATCCGCATCACCCTGTCGGAACAGACCTCGGGCGCCGTGGGCTTCCTGACCGTGGTCGGCCTGGGTCCGGACCAGTTGCACGGCCTCTTCCTGCTGATCCTGCTGGCCATGATCGCCGGCACGGCGGTCAGCGCCCTGACCCTGAACATGGCCAAGCTGAACAAGCCCATCGCCATCGCCCTGGGCCTCATCGCCGTCGGCGCCTTCATCGACAGCCACGCCACCGTTCTGACCCGTCCGGCCCAGCTGTATGTCAGCCAGGCCATGATCGCCTTCGCCTCGGCCATGTTCGTCGGCCCGGCCCTGCTGATCGGCGTCGGCAAGGTGCTGCAACAGGGGGCGCGCAACATCATCAGCTTCATCGTCATGTTCAGCGTGCTTCAGAACCTGGGCGCCCTGGCCGGCAGCGCCCTGATCGGCACGATCCAGGTGGTGCGCGAAAAATTCCATTCGAACCAGCTGTCCGCCGACATCACCAGCCTGAATCCCGAGGTGGTTCTGCGCCTGCGCCAGCTGTCCGGCGCCTATGCCTCGACCATCACCGACCCGGCCCTGCTGAACGCCGAGGGCGTGGCCATGCTGACCCGTCAGGTGACGCAACAGGCCAATATCCTGGCCTATAACGACGTCTTCCTGATCATCGCCGCGGCCGCCGGCCTGGGCTGCGCCTGGGTCACGGCCGTCCATCTGCATCCGCGTTTCGAGGCGCGCCGCCAGGCGAAGCGCGCCGCCCGTTCCATGACCGCCGACCCAGCGCCCGCCGCCGCCCCGACCGCCGCCCCGACCGCCGACTGATCCCCTGAAAGCCCCCCGCACGCCGATGACCGACACGACATCCTCCCAATCCGCTCAATCTGCGCCTCCGCCTGCGTCGCCGCCCGAGCCGGACAAACGCGTCCTCTGGGCCGTGATCGCCGCGGTGGTCGCGGTCTTCGCCGTGGGCCTGGTGCTGTACGCCTGGCAGTTGCCGCCCTTCACCGGCCATGTGCAGCGGACCGACAACGCCTATGTGCGCGGCCAGGTGACGATCATCAGCCCCCAGGTCAGCGGCTATGTGGTCCAGGTCCCAGTCCAGGACTTCCAGGCCGTTCAGCAGGGCCAACTGCTGGCCCAGGTGGACGACCGCACCTATCGCCAGAAGCTGGAGCAGGCCGAGGCGGCGCTGCACTCCGCCCAGGCGGCCCTGTCCAACTCGACCCAGAGCCAGGCCTCGGCCCGCGGCGCGGTGGCGCAACAGCGCGCCGGCATCGCCGCCGCCCAGGCCGCCCTGACCCGCGCCCAGGCCGACGCCGACCGCGCCCGCACCCTGAAGGCCGGGGGCTGGGTGTCGCAATCCAATGTGGACATCGCCGTCGCCGCCCTGCGCAGCGCCCAGGCCCAGCTGGCCCAGGCCCAGGCCGGCGAAGGCGTGGCCCAGACGGGCGTCACCTCGGCCGTGGTCAACCGCGACAGTCTGGCCGCCGCCGTCGAGAACGCCCAGGCCGCCGTCCGCCTGGCCCAGATCGACCTGGCCAACACCCGCATCACCGCCCCCCGCCCCGGCCGCCTGGGCGAGGTCGGCGTGCGCCAGGGCCAGTATGTCACCGCCGGAACCCAGCTGATGGGCCTGGTGCCCGACGTCGTCTGGGTCACGGCCAATATGAAGGAGACCCAGATGCGCGACATCCGCATCGGTCAGCCGGTCGAGATCGCAGTCGATTCCCTGGGCGGCCGGACCCTGCGCGGGCGCGTCGAACGCATCGCCCCCGCCGCCGGCAGCGAGTTCAGCGTCATCCGCCCCGACAACGCCACCGGCAACTTCACCAAGGTCGCCCAACGTATCCCGGTCCGCATCCGCATCGAGCCGGGGCAGGCGGGCGTGGAGCGTCTCGCGCCGGGGATGTCGGTGGTGGCGAAGGTGGATACGGGCGGCTGACGGAACCCTCCCCCTCCCCCCGCGCTCATCTCCCAGCAAGGGAGATCCTGATGGACCGTGAACAGACCAAGGGCCGGGAGAAGAACGGCGCGGACCCGGCGGGCAAGCCCGACGGCCTGACCTCCGACGCCGATGTGAAGAAGGTCGGTCAGCAGGAGCGCCGCAGCGCGGGACCGGACGGTCCGGACGCGGCGGAGATTGGCGACACCTTCAAGCGTAAGCCCTGAACCGCCGCCGCGCGCGCCCTCACCCCAGGCGGGGCGACAAACGGGCCGCCAGCAGATGCACGTCGTGGGCCCGCATCCGCTCGAAATTGCCCAGGCCCAGGGCGAGAGCGCGCATCACCTCGGTCTGGCGCGTCTGTTCGGGATGTTCCGGCAGGGACGCCTCCGCCCGCGCCAGTTCCGCATCCAGTTCGGCCATCATATCGGCCAGGACTCCGTCGTTCATCTGTTCCTCCGTCACGCCGCCGACCGCCGCCATCGGTTAAAGCACGAATGGAACAAATCATGAACATGCTGACGCATCACAGCTGTGGACGACCGCAGTCACGGCCACCGGGCTCGGCGCCTCATGCTCAGACGAACGCCGGCGACCGTGAGGCCGCCGGCGCTTGTCATCGTCAAAGCCGTCCCCCGCCCGGGCGAGGAACGGGGGTCGATCAGCTGTCGGCCTGCCAGCCGCCGGCGAGGGCGCGGAACAGGGCGATCTGGTAGGTGGTGACCAGGGCGTCCGACTGGGCCAGGGCGGCGTCGGCGGCCGCCTGGGTCCGTTCGGCGTCCAGCACCAGCAGGAAGCTGTCGGCGCCGGCGTTGAAGCGCTGACGCGACAGGTTGGCGGCGCGGGCGGCCTGATCGCGCGCCTCGGTCAGGGCCGCGCGGCGGTCCAGTTCGTTGGCGTAGTTGCTGAGCGCCGTCTCGGTCTCCTGCAGGGCCGTCAGCACCGTCTGGTCGAAGGTTGCGAGGGCCGCGTCGGAGCGGGCGTCGGCGGCCTTGATCTGGGCGCGGGCGGCGAAGACGTTGGGGAAGGACCAGCTGATCAGCGGACCGAAGCTGAACCGGAAGTTCTGGTCGTCACCCAGTTCGCCCGAGTCCTGGGCCGTCGAGCCGAGAGAGCCGCCCAGGCTGATCTGCGGATACAGATTGGCGGTCGCCACGTTCACGCGGGCCGCGGCGGCGGCGAGGTTCGCCTCGGCCTGGCGCACGTCAGGACGTCGCGCCAGGAGGGCCGCGCCGTCGCCGACCGGGATCGGCTGGCTGAGCTGCGGCGGCCGGACGCAGGCCGCGGCGGCCTGGCTGGCCTCGGCCGGTGTCACGCCCGTCAGGGTCGCCAGACGGTACAGGGCTTCGTTGCGCGAGGCGCGCAGCGTCGGCAGGGTCGCCGCCGTCTGGGCCAGGGCCGCGCGGGCGCTGGCCACGTCCAGGCCGGTGCCCGCCCCGCCGTCGAGCAGGGTCTGTGTCAGCTGAGCCGTATTGCGTTGCAGCCCCAGCGTCCGTTCGGCCACCGCGATCTGGGCGTTGGCCGAGCAGGCGTCGGCATAGGCGCGGGCGGTCTCGGCCGCGACCGAGACCTGGACCGTGGCCAGGGCGGCCTCGGCCGCGCGGGCGTCGGCGCTGGCGGCGCGGATGGTCGATTCCACCCGGCCGAACAGATCGACCTCGTAGCTGGCCGACAGACCGACGTCATAGGTGTCGATCTCGGGCGCCTTGCCGTCCGCCTCCAGAACCGAGGAGGTGGCCGCCGAGGCGCGGCTGCGCTGGGCCTGGGCGCTGGTGGTCGTGGTCGGGAACCGGCCCACGCGCGCCTCGGACAGCGACGCCCGAACCGCGCGCAGGTTGGCGAAGGCCGCCTCCAGCTCGTTGTTCTCGGCGAAGGCCTGACGGATCAGGCCGTCCAGGGTCGGATCGTCGTACAGCCGCCACCAGTCGTCTCGCGCCTGGGCGGTCGAGACCGTGGTCGAGGCGGAGCCGACGAAGGCGCCCGTCCCGGCCACAGGCAGATCGGCGGCAGGCGCCTGGGGCCCAACCGCGCAGGCGGCCAGCAGGGCGCCGGATGCTGCGGCGGTCAGGAAGCTGAGGGTCTTGGTGCGGGTCATCAGAAGTCCCCTCCCCGCCCGGCGGCCGGAGCCGGCGCATCGGGATCGGTCAGGCTGGAAGTTTGATCGTAGCGGACGGCTTCGGTGACGTTCGACTTCGGCGTCGGCTTCTTGCCTTGCGGCAGTTTGGACGACAGCCAGCGGGTCACGACATAGAAGACCGGCGTGAAGATCAGGCCGAAGAAGGTCACGCCCAACATGCCGGAGAAGACCGCCGTGCCGAGCGACTGGCGCATTTCGGCGCCCGGCCCGGTCGCCAGCATCAGCGGCACGACGCCGAGGATGAAGGCGAAGGAGGTCATCAGGATCGGACGCAGGCGGGTCCGGGCCGCAGCCACGGCTGCATCGAACCGGTTCATGCCCTCGTCCTCTTCCGCCTGTTTGGCGAACTCGACGATCAGGATGGCGTTCTTGGCCGCAAGGGCGATCAGCACCACCAGACCGATCTGGACCAGGATGTTGTTGTCCAGGCCCCGCAGATTCACCCCGATCATGGCCGCCAGCAGGCACATGGGCACGATCAGGATGACCGCCAGCGGAAGCGTGAAGGCTTCATACTGGGCCGCCAGCACCAGGAAGACGAAGACCACGGCCATCAGGAAGATCATGGTCGTGCCGGAACCCGCCGCCTTCTGCTGGTAGGCCAGTTCGGTCCACTCGTAGCTGAAGCCTTGCGGCAGGGTGCTGGTCGCCATCTGCTCCATGACGCCCAGCGCCTGGCCGGAAGACACGCCCATGGCCGGGTTGCCCTGAAGCTCGGACGCCGGGAACAGGTTGTAGCGGACGATCCGGGACGGACCCGAGTCATTGACCAGGTTCGCCACCGAACCAATCGGCACCATGGCCCCGCTGGACGAGCGGGTCTTCAGGTTGGCGATGTCGGCGATGTCGTCGCGGTACTGGGGCTCGGCCTGCGCCGTCACCCGATAGGTGCGGCCCAGCATGTTGAAGTCGTTCACATAGGACGAGCCCAGATAGACCCCCAGGGTGTCGAACACCGCGCCGGGCTGGACGCCCATCATCAGCGCCTTGTCACGATCCACGTCGGCCGAGATGCGCGGCGAGCCGGTGTTGTAGGTCGAGAAGACCTGGCTCACCTGATCCGGGGCCTGGGCGGCGGCGCCCATCATGGCGAAGGTCGCCCCCTCCAGCGCGCGGTAGCCGGCGCCCGAGGTGTCCTGGATCATCATCTTGAAGCCGTTGCCGTTGCCCAGACCCTGGACCGCCGGCGGAGCGATGACGAAGATCTGCGCGTCCTCGATCTGACCCGTGGCCTGGGTGATGGCCCCGGCCAGGGCGGCGGCGGCCTCTTCCTTGGTCCGGTCCTCGAACGGGCTCAGACGCACGAAGATGGTGGCGGCGTTGGAGCCGAACGAGAAGCTGGCGCCGTCGAGACCCGCGAAGGCCACAGTGCCGTCCACACCACCCGTATCCTGGATGATCTTGCTGGCGCGCTGCATCACCGCCTCGGTGCGGTCCAGCGAAGCGCCGGCCGGAAGCTGGATGACGCCGATCAGGAAGCCCTGATCCTGCTCGGGGATGAAGCCCGAGGGCGTGTCGACCAGACGCCAGGCGGTCAGGCCCAGCAGACCGGCGTAGATGATCAGAACCAGACCCACGGTGCGCACCAGGCGCGCCGTCAGACGGCCATAGCGATCCGACAGCCAGTCGAAGCCCTCGTTGAACTTCCGGCCGGCCCAGCCGCCGTAATAGACGACCGAACCCAGGACGCCCGGCTTGCGCACGTTCTCGTGGTCCTTCCTGTGCGGCTTCAGCAGCAGGGCGGCCATGGCCGGCGACAGGGTCAGCGACACGAACAGCGAGATCACCGAGGCCGAGGCGATGACCACGGCGAACTGGCGATAGAAGATGCCGGGGATGCCGGGCACGAACATCGTCGGAATGAACACCGAGATCAGCACCAGGCCGATGGCGATAAGGGCTCCGGAGACCTCCTGCATCGAGCGGTAGGCGGCCTCCTTTGGAGTCAGCCCCTCGCTGATGGCCCGCTCCACATTCTCGACCACGACGATGGCGTCATCGACGACGATGCCGACGGCGAGGACGAGCGCGAACAGAGACAGGGAGTTGATCGAATAGCCCAGGGCCAGCTGCACCGCGAAGGTGCCGACCAGGGCGACCGGGATGGCCACGATCGGGATGATCGCCGCCCGCCAGGTCTGAAGGAAGATCATGACCACGATCACGACTAGGATGACGGCCTCGATCAGGGTGTGCTGAACCGACTCCACCGAGGCGGCGACGAACTCGGTCGGATTATAGGGCACGGACAGGTCCATGCCGGCAGGCAGTTCGGCCTTGACGGCCTCGACCTCGGCCAAGACGCGTTCGGCGGTGCCCAGGGCGTTGGCCCCCGGTTGCTGGACGACGGCCAGGCCGACGCCGCGTTGGCCGTCGAAGAAGCCGCGGATGCCGTAATCTTGGGCGCCCAGTTCGATCCGAGCCACGTCGCGCAGATAGGTGACGCGGCCCTGGCTGTCGGTTTTCAGGACGACGTTGGAGAACTGGTCGGGATCGGTCAGACGACCTTCAACCTGAATCGGCAGTTGGAAGGCCGAGGCGCTGTTGGGGAACGGCGGCTGGCCGATCGAGCCGGCGGCGGCCTGGACGTTCTGGGCCCGCAGGGCGGCGACGATATCCGGGCCGGTCAGGCCGCGCTCGGCCGCCTTGGCCGGGTCGATCCAGATCCGCATCGAATAGTTGCCGCCGCCGAAGACCTGGACCGCACCCACGCCCTCGAGCCGCAGCAGACGGTCCCGCAGCGTCGAATTGCCGTAGTTGCCGACATAGTCGTTGCTGAGCGAGCCGTCGGGCGAGGTCAGACCCAGCACCATCAGGAAGCCGCTCTCGGCCTTGTTGACCACGACGCCGGTCTGGCGGACCGCGTCGGGAAGACGGGGTTCAGCCAGCGAGACGCGGTTCTGGACCAGCACCTGCGCGGCGTCGAGATCCGTGCCGGGCTGGAAGGTGACGGTGATGGCCACCGCGCCGTCCGAGGTGGACGAGGAGGTGATGTAAAGCATGTCCTCGACGCCGTTCACCTCCTGCTCGATGGGAGCGGCGACGGTTTCGGCCAGGGTCTCGGCCGAGGCGCCCGGATAGGAGGCGTTGATGGTGATCGTGGGCGGCGCGATCTCCGGATACTGCGACAGGGGCAGCAGCGGATAGGCGAAGACGCCGATGATGGTGATCACCACCGCAATCACGGCCGCGAAGATCGGCCGGTCGATGAAGAAGCGGGATATGTTCATGGCTTAGTCGCCGGTGGAGAGGCTGTTGGCGAACGAGCCGGTCGAGGCCGGAGCCGCCTGGGTGACCGGGGCGTCCGACGCCTGTTCGGCGACGGGAGCGATGCGGCCGTTCTTGGGCGTGACCTTGGAGCCCGGCTGGGCGGCGCGCTGGAGACCGGCGATGATCACGCGGTCGGTCGGGGCCAGACCCGACTTGATGACGCGCAGCCCCTGGACGATCGGACCCAGCTGGACGGCCTTGGCCGTGACCGAGCCGTCGGCGTTGACGACCGAGACGACGCGGCGCGACTGATCGGTGCCGATGGCGGTGTCCGGCACCAGCAGGGCGTCGTAGGAGCCGGCGCCCGCGACCTGGGCGCGGCCGAACAGGCCGGGACGCAGGAAGCCGTCGCCGTTCGGCACGATGGCGCGCATGCGGATGACGCCTGACGAGGTGTCCAGCGCATTGTCCGAGAAGTCCAGGCGACCGGTGCGGGTGAAGCCGCTCTCGTCCTGCAGGCGGATGCGGACCGGGGCGCCGTTGGCGGCGCCGCCGTCACGCAGATATTTCAGCAGGACCGCTTCCGACCCGTCGAAGACGAAGTGGATCGGGCCGCCCGAAATGATGGTGGTCAGGATGTCGCCCGCCGAGGAGCCGCCGGCGATCAGGTTGCCGGGATCGACGCGGCGATCGGAAACGCGGCCCGAGGTCGGCGCTGTGACTCGCGTATATTCCAGATTCAGCCGCGCCGTGCGCACGGCGGCGTTGGCGGCGGCGATATTGGCGGCGGCTGCATCAACGGCGGCCTTGTTGGAATCATATTCGGCCTTGGACACCGCCTGCGAGGCCAGCAGGGTCTCGCTGCGGGCCAGGTTGGCGCGGGCCAGGGTCAGTTGCGACTGCATCTGAGCGACCTGGGCCTGGGCCTGGGCCAGAGCGGCCTGGGCCGGACGCGGGTCCAGGGTAAACAGCAGTTGCCCCTTCTGGACCATCTGGCCGTCGCGGAAGTGGACGGCCTGGACATAGCCGCCGACCCGCGCCCGCACGTCGACGCTCTCGACCGCCTCGAAGCGGCCCGTAAACTCGTCCCAGTCCACCACCTTCTGCTGCAGCGGCGTGGCCACCGTCACCGGCGGGGCGCCGGGCGCCTGGCCTTCGGCCTTGGGGGAACATCCATATAGCGCGCCCGTCACCATGACGGACACGGCCGCAATCTTCAGCCCGCGCATCTGCGCAATCTCCCTGTCGGAGGTAAATCCCTGTCGTGCGGACAGAGGCCGATGGGGAGTCGGCCGTTGTCAACGCGTGGTGACTTAATGATGGGCGTCGTGGCGCTTGTCAACACGCGTTGACAAAGCCATATGGTGTCTACGGTTATTGTTCTGTGGAGTGTCATCCCCTTGTTATGTCCCGGCCCACGCCCGAGGAACGCCGCTGCGACGCGCACGGCCATTCTCGACGCAGCACGCGAAAGATTCGCGGCCGAGAGCTATGACGACGTGGGCATGCGCGACATCGCCCGCGACGTCGGCGTCGATGCGGCCCTGATCAGCCGGTATTTCGGATCCAAGGACGATCTGTTCCTGGCGGCGCTGGACAGCTGCGGCGACGGCAGCGCCCTGATGTCGGGCGAGAAATCCGATTTCGGCCGGCGCGTGGCCCATGAGATCGTGTTCGAACCCAAGAAGGCCGAGAAGCTCAAGGGCATGTCGATCATGCTGCGCTCCATCGGCTCGGCCAAGGCGGCGGACATGGTGCAGACCACCTGCACGGCCCGTTTCTTTGGCCCCCTGGAAGACTGGCTCAGCGGCCCGGACGCCACGGTGCGGGCGCGGCTGCTGGCGGGATTCATCATGGGCATGTCGGTCAGCCGCGAACTGGGCGGCGGCAGTTTCAATATCGAGCCGGCCGAATGCGAGGTGATGCGCGACCGACTGGCGCCGATCCTTCAGTCCCTGATCGACGGCTGATCACGCCCCCGAAATGAAGGAGGGCGCGGAGGTCGCCCTCCGCGCCCTTTGTCTTGTCCGACGACCGGGCCTTAGTGCGAGGCGACCGTGGTCACTTCCGCCTTGGCCTTGGTGCGGGCGCAGGCGATGGCGAAGACGGTCAGGCCGACATAGCCCGCCATCGGCACCAGGAAGGCCGGCTGAAGGGCGCCGGCGGCGTCGGCGATGCGCGCCGCCACCTGCGGCAGCAGGGCGCCGCCGATGATGCCGAAGACCAGCAGGCCCGAGGTCGCCGAGGTCGGCGCCGTGGACCGCTCCAGCGTCAGGGTGAAGATGGTCGGGAACATGATCGAGTTGAACAGGCCGATCGACAGGACCGCATAGGCCGCCGTCGGTCCGCCGATCTGGCTGACCAGCAGGCAGAGCGTGGCCGCAGCGACGGTGCAGCAGGCCAGGACCACGCCGGGCGACACGCGCGACAGCACCCACGAGCCGATGAACCGGCCGACCATGGCGCCGCCCCAGTAGAGGGCGACCATCTTGCCCGCCGTCTCGATCGGGGCGTTCAGGATATCGGGGCTTTCCAGGAAGTTGGTCAGCATGCCGCCGATGGCCACTTCCGAACCGACATAGAGGAAGATCGCCAGGGCGCCGAAGATCGCCCAGGGCGAGGACAGGGCCTTCAGCGGCGAGACCGCCTCGGTCGCGGCCGGGGCCGCCACATTGATCTTCTTGCGGGCCGTGAAGATGAAGAAGGCCACGACGGCGAAGAAGGCGCCCATGCCCAGGAAGGCCATGTCGATGCTGCGCAGCGACTGGGTGCGGGTCGCGGCCGTGACCACGGCGCCGGCGGCGAAGACGCCCCCCGTCAGCAGCACGTGCGACCCCAGCCACGGTCCGACCGTGGTGCCCAGGGAGTTGAAGGCCTGCGACAGGTTCAGACGGCTGGACGCGCCCTTGCGGCTGCCCAGTTCGGCGACCAGCGGATTGGCCGCGACCTGAAGCAGGGTGACGCCCGAGGCGATCACGAACAGGGCGATCAGCACGCCGGGGTACCAGTCGGCGGCCGTGGCGGCCGGCACGATCAGACAGCCCGCCACCATGACCACCAGGGCGCCGATGATCGAACGGCTGTAGCCCAGCCGGCCCAGCACCGCCGCCGCCGGCAGGGACATCAGCCCATAGGCGATGAACCAGGCGAAGGTGGTCAGAAAGGCCTCGGCGTTGTTCAGATCGAACACCCGCTTCACCGCCGCGATCAGCGGATCGATCAGCGAGGTGGCGAAGCCCCAGGCGAAGAAGAGCGTGGTGACATAGGCGAAGGCCAGGGTCGTACCCTGGCGCTTGGCGGCCTCTGGAGCGGACATGAATTCCCCCTGCGGATAGAACTAAGGACGGCCGCGCTTTCCCCGCGCGGTTCTGGTCGCCTTGGTTCGGGCATCGCGGACGCGCCGTCCAGCGGAAAAACACAGGCTGTAACCAAACTTGGGCGGCGGCGACCAGCGGCGGGGGCGATAGGCCAGGGCCAAAAAGAAAGGGCCGCCTCGTTTCCGGGGCGGCCCAAGTTTGCTCAGGGGAGAAATCAGAAGCGGTAGTTCATGCCCACCGCGAAGGTCCGGCCGTAGCTCTGATAATCGATGGTCCGGCGCTCATCGCCGTTCTCGAAGGTCTTGAACGGCTCGTCGGTCAGGTTGTTGACCTGGGCCAGGATGGACAGGCCTTCCAGCGGACCCGACTGGAACTCGTAGCCGACCTGCGCGTCCACGACGGTTTCCGCCGCGACCGAGCGCAGGGTGCGGCCGTTGCCGAAGCCGGCGACCTCGCCCAGATAATCCGACCGGTAGCGCGCCGAGACACGCCCCTGGAAGCCGTAGCGCTCATAATAGAGCGTGCCGTTCATGACGGTTTCCGACAGGCCCGGCATGGTGGTCGGGGCCTGGGTCGGATCCGGCTGAACCTCGCTGTCCGTCTGTGACGCGCTGAACAGGCCGCCGAAGCCTTCCAGGGCCGGATGGATGATGTCGAAGGGCGCGGAGATCGCAAACTCCAGACCCTGGATCCAGCCGCCTTCGCCGTTGTCCGGCGCACCAACCAGACCTTGACGCAGCGCAGGCTCGGGATTGGTCGGCGTGATCAGGCCGATCGGATAGCCGGTGAAGTCGAAGATCTGGTTCCGATTGTAAACATAGGTCTCGAGGTGCTTGTAGAAGGCGGCCAGCGAGACATAGCCCTTGCGGTTGGCGAAATATTTCTCGAACGAAACATCGACCACGTCGGCGATATAGGGCTTGAGCTCCGGATTGCCGCCACCGCCGCTCCACGGCGAACGATTGACGTCCGTCGACTGGTTCAGGCTCGTGTTGTAGCTGTAGTTTCGTGAAGCGCGCATGTCGTCCATGCGCGGGCGCGCCAGGGTGCGGGCGACCGCGAAACGGGCGAACACGTCGTCGCCGACTTCCAGGATGAAGTTCGAGCTGGGCAGGATTTCCAGATATTCGACGCCGCCACTGACGGCGACGGTTTCCGACACGCCGGGACCGACCTGACGCGCCGAGAAGCCGGTCGAGCTCTGATCGGTGTAGACGAACTGCATGCCGACGTTGCCGGTCAGCGGCAGGCCGAACAGATCGTGGTCGATGTTGGCGCGGACATAGGCGGTCGAGACCTTTTCCGTCACTTCCCAGTTGCCGGCGGCGACGTCGGCGTTGGGATTGCGCACCAGATCCAGCAGACCACTGTTGACTACGCCCAGGGCGTCGTAGCTGAGCACCTGCGAGATGCCGAGGTAGCCCAGGTCGGTCGGATCCAGCAGGTATTCCGACGGAACGAACAGGTCGCCGCCGCCGGGGACGCCGATGTAATACTGGTCGTTGACGAAGCTCTTGCTGCGTTCCGAGTAGTTCACGCCGAAGTCGATCGACTTGAACGGGCTCTGGTGCAGGGTGCGGTTTGCGGTGAGACGGGCGGCCTTGATCTCGTCCTCGATGGACGGGGTGTTCATATAGCCGACCTGGCCGCCGGGAATGACGTCCGAGCCCCAGCCCTGGGCCGAGGTAATGCGGATCAGGGTCGAATCGGCGTAGTCTAGCTGGCTGGTGAAGCGGGTGACGCCGTCATCGGTCAGTTCGAAGCCCAGAGTGTCCAGCGCCCCATTGATGTTGCGGCCCGTCCCGGCGTTGGTTTCCAGGATGATGTCGTTCCGCTCGACCTTCGAATAGTTGACGTCCAGACCCAGGGTCCAGTCGTCGTTGGCGACGAACTCGGTGTTCCAGCCCAGGGCCGTGATGTTGCTGTCGCGCTTGTTCAGGTCGTTGCGGACGACGCCCTTGATGTTGTCCCAGGTGCCGGCGACGATCATGCCGTCTTCGACTGTGTATCCGGGGCGCAGCGACGGCGCCGGGCGGCAGAGCGCCGACGGCACGTTCACGGTGCAGTCCCCGGCCGAACCGCCCCAAGCCAGCGGGAACTCGATGCCACGCAGAACCTGGGTGTTCTTGAACTCGGAATAGAAGGCGTCGATCGTCGAGTGGATGCGGTCGTTCGGACGCCATTCCAGCACGCCCATATAACCGTCGCGCTCCAGCTCCGACGACATGACATAGGGTTTGACGCCGCCGGTCAGCAGATTGCCGTCGCTATAGGTCGGATAGCCCCAGCTGTTGAACCGCTCGGACTGATAGGGCGAGCTCATGTGGGCGTAGCCCAGAGCGACGCCCAGGGTCCCGTCCATGAACTGGTCGATGTAGGAGAGGGTGTAGCGGTCGCCGCTGTCGGTCGTGCCCGAGTTCAGGGCGCCGATGTCGTTCCATTCGTGGCGATAGTTCACCGCGATGGCCTGACGGCCATAGGCCAGGGGCCGGACGGTGCGCAGGTCGACGGTGCCGGCCAGGCCCTGGCCGATCAGGGCCGAATCCGGGGTCTTGTAGACCACGACGCTGCCCAGCAGTTCCGAGGGGAACTGGTCGAACTCGACACCGCGGTTGTCGCCGGTCGTGACCAACTCGCGGCCGTTCAGCAGGGCGGTGGTGAAGTCGGGGCCGAGGCCGCGGATCGAGATGGCCTGGCTGCGGCCGTCGAGGCGCTGCGAGGTCACGCCCGGCAGGCGGGCCAGGGATTCGGCGATGGAGACGTCGGGAAGCTTGCCGATGTCCTCGGCCGAAATGACTTCCACGATAGAGGTATTGTTGGCCTTGGCCGAGATCGAGGCTTCGATGGCGCGACGAATGCCGGTGACGACGATTTCGCCGACTTCCGCAGGCTGTTCGTCGGCCTGGGTCGTCGCCGCGGCGGATTGCGCCTGGGCGCTGCTGACGGCCACGAGCGCGGCGGCGCCGAATGCGGCGCCCGACAGCAGGCGCACGCGCCGATTAAGACGTTGAGACATTGTCATCCTCCCTGGGGCTGCCGCGATTCTGAATGTCGCAGCCGAAGCCTTCGCAAAAATATGCAAACATCTGGCATTCTTGCAAGCAGTTAATGCGAGGGGCGTAATTTCGCCGCACCCGAACCACCGCAAACAGCCCGTAAACCTTAGCGTTGCGGGAGAGTCATGCCGACTACTTGCTGCAATGCAGCATTCTAATCCGCGTTGACAGGGGCCGCCTGGACTGCAAAATCTTGCAAATCGATCTGGAAGGCTTTGCACTTTCTGGACAGGGAGAACGACAGGATGACCCTCGCCCGACAATGGAAGACCCCGGCGCGCGCCATGATCGCGGCGGCGGCGCTGTTCGCCTCGACTTCCCCCCTGCCCGTCCAGGCCCAGTCGGCCACGCCGGACGTCCTGACCGCCCTGCGCCAGCGCCCGCCCCAGGATGAGGTCATCTACTTCCTGCTGCCCGACCGGTTCGCCAACGGCGATCCCTCGAACGACCACGGCGGCTATGCGCCCGAGCGGCTCAAGAGCGGCTTCGACCCGTCCGACACCGATTTCTACCACGGCGGCGATCTGGCCGGCGTGACCCAGAGGCTGGACTATATCCAGGGCCTGGGCGCCACCGCCGTGTGGCTGGCGCCCGTCTTCAAGAACAAGCCGGTCCAGACCCACGGGAACTACACGGGCGCGGCGCATCACGGTTACTGGATCACCGACTTCACGGCCGTCGATCCGCATTTCGGCGACGAGGCGGCGATGCGCGCCCTGGTCGATGCGGCCCATGCGCGGGGCATGAAGGTCTATCTGGACATCGTCGCCAACCACACGGCCGACGTGATCCGCTATCGCGAGTGTCCCGACCGGCCGTGCGAATACCGCAGCCGGGCCGACTATCCCTACACCCGTCGCGGCGGGCTGGACGGGGCGGCGATCAACGCGGGTTTCGACGGGCGGGACTTCTCGCGCCTGACCCGGCCCGACTACGCCTACAGCCCCTATGTCCCGGCGGGCGAAGAGACAGCCAAGGTTCCGGCCTGGCTGAACGACCCGATCCACTATCATAACCGGGGCGACAGCACGTTTGCGGGCGAAAGCTCGCTGGACGGGGACTTCGCCGGTCTGGACGATCTGCTGACCGAGGATCCGGTGGTGATCCAGGGCATGATCGACATCTTCGGCGGCTGGATCGACAAGTACGGGATCGACGGCTACCGCATCGACACCGCCCGCCACGTGAACCCCGAGTTCTGGCAGGCCTTCATCCCCGCCATGCTGGAGCGGGCGCAAGCCAAGGGCATCCCGAACTTCCACATCTTCGGCGAGGTCTATGACCCTGACCCGGCGGTCACGGCGCGGTTCACGCGGGTGGACGCCTATCCGGCCGTGCTGGATTTCCCGTTCCAGAAGACGGCGGTGGACGTCGCCTCGGGCAAGGCGGGGACCGATGCCCTGGCCAAGTTGTTCGCCGCCGACGCCATCTACGCCAAGGGAGCGGAGACGGCCGCCATCCTGCCGACCTTCCTGGGCAACCACGACATGGGCCGGGTCGGCTTCTTCGTGAAACAGGCGAACCCGAACGCCAGCGAGGCGGAGATCCTGGCCCGGGTGAAACTGGCCCACGCCCTGATGATGTTCAGCCGGGGCGTGCCGACCCTCTATTACGGCGACGAACAGGGCTTCGCCGGCGCCGGCGGTTACGGAAACTCGCGCCAGGACATGTTCGCCAGCCAGACGGCTGTCTATGCGGCGGAGCAGCCCATCGGCGGTCGTCAGCCGGCCTATTCGACCGAAGCCCCTCTCTATACGGCCATCGCCGAGATGGCCCGGATCCGCGCCGCCGAACCGGCGCTGCGCCGCGGGCGTCAGGTCGTTCGCGCGGCCGGCGACGCGCCCGGCCTGTTCGCCATATCCCGCCTCGACGAGGCCGGCGGCGAAACCCTCGTCCTGTTCAACACCTCGACCGCCGAAGTCACGGTCCAGGTCGAGGTGGAGCCCGGCTCGCGGCGGTGGCAAGCTGTTCGCGGCGACTGCGCGGCCGAGGCTTCGGCCCCAGCCAGCTACGCCGTCCGCATCGCCCCTCTCGACTATCTGATCTGCAAGAGCACGCCCCAGTGAACGCCCACACCCTCGATCTCGCGACCGCCGCCCGACCGGCGACCGCCCACACTGAATGGTGGCGGGGTGCGGTGCTGTACCAGATCTATCCGCGCAGTTTCGCCGATGCGAACGACGACGGGGTGGGCGACCTGAAGGGGATCACCCAGCATCTGGACCATGTCGCCTCGCTGGGCGTGGACGGGATCTGGCTGTCGCCCTTCTTCACCTCGCCGATGAAGGACTTCGGCTATGACGTCGCCGACTATTGCGACGTGGATCCGATCTTCGGAACCCTGGCCGATTTCGACGCCCTGGTGGCGCGGGCCCACGCGTTGGGTCTGAAGGTGGTGATCGACCAGGTCTTCTCGCACACCTCCGACGAACACCCCTGGTTCCTGGACAGCCGCGCGTCGCGCAGCGGGCCGCACGCCGACTGGTACGTCTGGGCCGACGCCAAGCCGGACGGATCGCCGCCGTCGAACTGGCAGTCGGTGTTCGGGGGGCCGGCCTGGACCTGGAACGCCCGGCGCGGCCAGTACTATATGCACAACTTCCTGGCCTCCCAGCCGCAGTTGAACGTGCGCAATCCGGCGGTTCAGGACGCCCTGATCGAGGCCGCGCGCTTCTGGCTGGATCGGGGGGTGGACGGCTTCCGGCTGGACGCCATCAACTTCTCCATCCACGATCTGAAGCTGACCGACAATCCGCCGATCAACGACGGCAAGAAACGCACCCGGCCGTTCGACTTCCAGGACAAGATCAACAACCAGAGCCAGCCGGAGATCATCGGCTTCCTGAACCGGATCCGCGCCCTGACCGACAGCTACGAGGGCCGGTTCACCGTCGCCGAAGTGGGCGGCGACCATGCCGACCGCGAGATGAAGGAATACACCGCCGGGACCGACCGCCTGCACTCGGCCTATGGCTTCCTGTATCTGTACGCCGACACGCTGAAGAGCGAACTGGTCGCCCAGGGCGAGACCATGTGGCCCGATCAGCAGGGCGAAGGCTGGCCGTCCTGGACCTTCTCGAACCACGACGCGCCGCGCGCGGTGTCGCGCTGGGCCCAGGGCCGGGACCGCAAGGCCTTCGCCGAGATGGCCCTGCTGCTTCTGGTCTGCCTGCGCGGGAACGTCTTCGTCTATCAGGGCGAGGAACTGGGCCTGCCCCAGGCCGAGGTGCCGTTCGAACGGCTGGTCGATCCCGAGGCCATCGCCAACTGGCCCGAGACCCTGGGCCGCGACGGCGCCCGCACCCCCATGCCCTGGCATGCGGATCAGGCCAACGCCGGCTTCTCCACCGTCGAGCCCTGGCTGCCGGTCGATGCGCGCCATCTGCCGCTGGCGGTGGATGCACAGGAGGCCGATCCGGCCTCGACCCTGCAGGTGGCGCGCCGGATGATCCGGCTGCGTCATCAGCATCCGGCCCTCCGCTACGGCGGCATGGCGCCGATCGAGACCTCGCACCTGTTGGTGTTCGAACGGCGGGAGCGCGGCGGGAGTGGGGAACAGCTTCTGTGCGTCTTCAACCTGGGCCACGATCCGGTCGAATGGCGTCCGCCCGTCGAGGCGACGCGGATCGAGGCGATCAACTGGACCGAGGCCGACGGCGCCACCCTGCCCCCGCTCGCCGGCCTGGTCTTCAGACTGGCATGAGCCGGTCAGCCGCCACAGGTCTCGCGCACGATCAGATCGGTAGGAACACGTTCCGACCGACCGGCGGTCGCGCCCCCATGGTCCAGCAGCTTGGACACCATCAGCCGGCCCGCCTTCATCGTGTCCTGGGCGATGGTGGACAGGGCCGGGCGCGAGTAGCGGCTGAAGGGCACATTGTCGAAACCGATCACCGAGACGTCGCCCGGCACGGTCAGTCCGGCATGCTCCAGCGCGCGCACGGCGCCCAGGGCGATCTGGTCGGACGCGGCCACCACGCCGTCAAACCGCACGCCCCGACGCACCAGGGCGTCCACGGCCGCCTCGGCGGATTCGACCTCGAAATGGGCGGGCACGATCAATTCGGCGTCAACCGACAGGCCCGCCGTCTCCAGCGCCTCCAGATAGCCCCGGTGCCGCTGCATGGCTTCGGGCGGATCAAGGTCGCCCAGAAACACGATCCGCGTGCGTCCCAGCCGCGCCAGATGCGCGGTCGCTCGACGACCGCCCGAGAAGTTGTCGGAACCGATGGAGCAATAGTCCTGTTCCGGCAGGTCGGCGCCCCAGACCACGAACCTATGGTCGCCCGCCGCCAGCCGGTTGAAGGCGCCATGCAGGCTGGACTGGCCCAGGAAGATCACGCCGTCGGCGCGACTGGTGTTCATCGCCGCCGCCAGCTCGTCATAGGTGGCGGGCGAGATATGGCTCATCAACAGGTCGCAGCCGCGTTCGCGCGCCGCCTCGCCCACTCCGGCCAGCAGTTCCAGGAAGAAGGGGTCGGAGATCCGGCCCTCCCGTCCCTGGGGTCGCGGCGTCACAAGGGCGATCGTGCCCTGGGCCCCGATCGGGCCCGCAGGCATGTAGCGGCGGAACGGATAGTCGTGCTCCTTCGCCAGCTTCCAGATCAGTTGCTTGGTGCGGTCATTGACGGCGGGGCTATCGTTCAGCGCCCGCGAGGTGGTGGCGACCGACACCCCGGCCAGGCGCGCAATGTCTTCAAGTCGAGTGGTCTTGCGGCTCAAGGTCGCGGGTCCCCAGCACAGCCTGTTCTGACTGCAAATTTTTCTGCAAACATTTCAGCCACCGTTCGCAGCGGTTGGCAAGAGGCGGCGTAACGGAGTTCACATGATGCAGCGCAGATCCTTCCTGGCCCTCGGCGGCGCCTCGATCCTGGCCTTCGGCGCGACGGGCGTTCGCGCGCAGACCACGCCGACGCACGCCCGCGCCAGCTCGCCCGGCGGCGTCCTGACGGTCGAGGCCTTCACCGACAACGACGGCCGGCCGATGTACGCCGTCATGCGTCAGGGGCGGATGGTGGTCGCGCCGTCGAAGCTGGGCTTCCTGCTGACCGACGCCCCGGCGCTGGAGCGCGGCCTGGCGATCACCGCCGGCCAGCCCGTGACCATGGACGAGACCTGGGAGCAGCCGTGGGGCGAGCGCCGGTTCATCCGCAACCATTACAACGAATGGCGCGTCAGCTACGCCGAGACCGCCGGCCTGCAACGCCGCGTCGACGTGGTGTTCCGCCTGTATGACGACGGCCTGGGCTTCCGCTACGAATTCCCGGACCAGGCCGCGCTGAAGACGGTGCGCATCGGTTCCGAGATCACCGAGTTCAACCTGGCCGAGGACGGCGAGGCCCTCTGGTGCCCGGCCTGGGAATGGAACCGCGAGGAATACCTCTACAGCCGCACCCCGATCAGCGCGGTCGGCAGCGCCCAGACGCCGATGACGGTCAAGGGCCAGTCGGGCCTGCACGTCTCGATCCACGAGGCCGCCTGCGTCGACTACGCCGGGATGAACCTGCGCCGGTCGGAAGACACCAAGTTCCGCGCCCAGCTGACGCCCGGCCTGACCAACGCCGCCGTGGTGCGCCAGGCGCCCTTCAACACGCCTTGGCGGACGCTGCAGGTGTCAGACAGCGCGGCCGGTCTGATCGAGTCCAGCCTGATCCTGAACCTGAACGAACCCAACAAGCTGGGCGACGTGTCCTGGTTCAAGCCGATGAAATATGTCGGCGTCTGGTGGGAGATGCACCTGGAGCTGAAGAGCTGGAACTCCGGCCCCAAACACGGCGCCACCACCGAGAACGCGATCAAACACATCGACTTCGCAGCCAAGCACGGCTTCGGCGGGGTTCTGGTCGAGGGCTGGAACAAGGGCTGGGATGGCCAGTGGTTCGCCAATGGTTCGGACTTCAGCTTCACCGAGGCCTATCCGGATTTCGACATCGAGACGGTCTGCGCCCACGCCCGGTCCAAGGGCGTGCAACTGATCGGCCACCACGAGACGGGCGGCAACGCCTTCCACTATGAGCAGCAGCTCGAACCGGCGATGGCCCTGTATGAACGCCTCGGCGTCCATTCGGTGAAGACGGGCTATGTGGCGGACGCGCAAGGCGCGCGCGTCGCCGGACCGAACGGGCAGATGGTCATGGCCTGGCACGAGAGCCAGGCGATGGCCCAGCACCATATGAAGGTCGTCGAGGCGGGCGCGCGTCACAAGGTGGCGATCAACGCCCACGAGCCGTTCAAGGACACCGGCCTGCGCCGCACCTATCCGAACATCATCAGCCGCGAGGGCCAGCGCGGCATGGAATATTCGGCCTGGGGCAATCCGGGCAATCCGCCCGAGCATGAGCCGAACCTGGTCTTCACCCGCCTGCTGGCCGGACCGATGGACTATACCCCCGGCATCTTCGGCATGGAGACACGCAGCCCCGGCGGCGTGCAGACGACCTGGGCCAAGCAGTTGGCCCTCTATGTCGTCATCTACAGCCCGATCCAGATGGCGGCCGACCTGCTGGTCAACTACGAGGCCAATCCGGGGCCCTTCCAGTTCATCAAGGACGTGCCCTGCGACTGGGCCGAGACCCGCGTGCTGGCGGCCGAGATCGGCGACTATGTCGCGATTGCGCGCAAGGACCGGGCGTCGGACGTCTGGGCCCTGGGGGCCGTCACCGACGAGCATCCGCGCGTCCTGACCGCGCATCTCGACTTCCTGGACGACGGGCGGCGCTACCGGGCCGAGATCTACCGCGACGGTCTGGACGCCGACTATCGCGGCAAGCGCGAGGACATCGTCATCGAGCAGCGCGAGGTGACGTCGGCGGACGTTCTGACCCTGGCGCTCGCGCCCGGCGGCGGCCAGGCGATCCGCTTCGTGCCGCTGGGCCGGAGCCGTCGTCGATGAGCGGCATTCAGACCCTCTCCCGCTTGCGGGAGAGGTGGCCCGTCGATCGCGAAGCGATCCAGGGTCGGAGAGGGAAGTCTTCTGATGAAAGAGGACACTTCCCCCATCGTCAGGCGTGTCGCTTCGCGCCACGGCCTGACACTTCCCCCGCAAGCGGGGGAAGGTCATGACAATCCTCGCCCACCGCCCGCGCCTGTCCGGCCTGGCGATCTGGAACATGTGCGTCGGCTTCTTCGGCATCCAGATCGGCTTCGGCCTGCAGAACGCCAACACCAGTCGGATCTTCCAGACCTTGGGCGCCGAGGTCGACAGTCTGGCGATCCTCTGGATCGCCGCGCCGCTGACAGGTCTGCTGGTTCAGCCGATCATCGGCCATTTCAGCGACCGGACCTGGACCCGGTTCGGGCGTCGCCGCCCCTATTTCCTGGTCGGCGCCATCGCCACCACCCTGGCCCTGATCGCCATGCCCAACAGCCCCGGCCTGTGGTTCGCCGCGGCCATGCTGTGGATCATGGACGCCTCGATCAATATCACCATGGAGCCGTTCCGCGCCTTCGTCGGCGACAATCTGCCGGAAGAACAGCGCACCGCCGGCTATGCGATGCAGAGCTTCTTCATCGGCGCGGGCGCGGTGTTCGCCTCGGTTCTGCCGTGGCTGTTGTCGAACGTGTTCGGCGTGGTCTCGACGGCCGAAGCGGGGGTCGTGCCCCTGTCGGTCAAGATCGCTTTCTATGTCGGCGCCGCCGGCCTGTTCTCGGCCGTGCTGTGGACCGTGCTGAGCACCCGAGAATACAGCCCCGAACAGATCGCCGCCTTCGAACGCGCCAAGCAGGACGCGCTGGGTACGCCCGCCGACGACGGACCCGAGGCGCCGGCGCGCAGCGTTCAGGGCTGGATGACGTCGGGCCTGGTCTGCGCCGTGCTGGGGGGTCTGGGCTTCGTGCTGATCGGCGCGCTGAACCTGGAGAAGGAACTACTGGTCCTGGCCGGTTTCTTCGCCGGTTTTGGGTTGCTGCAGATCGCGGTCGGCATGATGCAGCGCCGCCGCATCGTCAACGCCGCGACCGAGATCCTGAACGACATCTTCCGCATGCCCGAGACGATGCGGGGTCTGGGGGTGGTCCAGTTCTTCAGCTGGTTCGCCCTGTTCTCCCTATGGATCTACACGACCGCCGCCGTGACCAGCGTCCATTACGGCACGACCGACACCACCTCGGCCGCCTATGCCGCCGGGGCCGACTGGGTCGGGGTTCTGTTCGGGGTCTATAACGGCGTGGCGGCCCTGGCGGCCTTCACCCTGCCGGTCCTGGCCAAGCGCATCGGCCGCAAGGCGACCCACGCCCTGATGCTGTTGCTGGGCGCGGCGGGCCTGTTCGGGGTGTTCGTCATCCGTGATCCGGGCCTGCTGTGGCTGCCGATGATCGGCGTCGGCTTCGCCTGGGCCTCGATCGTCTCCATGCCCTACGCCATCCTGTCGGCGGCGGTGCCGGACCGGAAAATGGGCGTCTATATGGGCGTCTTCAACATCTTCATCGTCGTGCCGCAACTGCTGGCCGCCACCGTCCTCGGCCTGATCCTGAAGACCCTGTTCGACGGCCAGGCCATCTGGGCCCTGGTGCTCGGCGCCGTTTCCTTCGTGCTGGCGGCGGCGAGCGCCCTGCTGGTGCGCGAACATTCCCCCTCCCCCACGCCCAACCCGTGAGGCTTCTCCATGCGTAAATTCAAAACCCTTTGCCTCGCCGGCGCCGCCGGTCTGGCCGTCGCCTCGACCGCGTCCGCACAGTCGGTCGCGCCCGGCGCACCCGGCGACCTGCCGACCTGGTCCAGCGCCGCCAAGACCGGCGCCGGCGCGTCCTACGAGGCCTATGTAGACGGCCAATATCGCGACAGCGGCCCGACCGGGGCGGTGTCCAAGGTCTGGTTCTCGATCGCCGACGGCGTCCTGACCGAGACCATGTACGGCCTGATCCACGAGGCCCAGATCAAGGCGCTTCGCTTCGCCGTCGTCACGCCGGATGGTCTGGCGCTGGAAGGCGACGACACCACGGCCAAGACCGAATACCTGCACGTGGACGCCGAGGGACGCCCCCTGTCGCCCGCCTACAAGGTCACGACGCGCGACAAGGCCGGCCGGATCGAGATCGAGAAGCGCATCTTCACCGACCCCGACCGCAACGCCCTGGTGCTGCGGGTTCAGATCACCGCCCTGAGCGGCGAGGCCACGCCCTATCTGCTGCTGGAGCCGCACATCGCCAACACCGGCGTCGAGGATCGCGGCGCCGTCACGGCCCAGGGCTTCCACGCCTGGGAAGGCGACACGCACCTGTTGCTGAAGCCCAGCGAGGCCTTCGCCGCCGCCAGCGTCGGCTTCGTCGGCGCGTCCGACGGCCTGACCGATCTGAAGGACGGCAAGCTGGACTGGACCTACGCCTCGACCGGCGAGACCGCCGGCAACACCATGATGACCGGCGCCCTGCCGACCCTGCGCATGGGCCAGAGCCTCAGCCGCGACTTCGTCATCGGCTTCGGCGACAGCGAGGCGGCGGCCGAAGCGGCGGCGGACGGCGCCTTCGCGACCGGCCTGGACGAGGTGCTGGCCCGCTTCAACGGCGAGGGCGAGCGCGCCGGTTGGGAGGACTATGTCGCCTCCCTGACCGAACTGCCCCGCATCGCCGAACAGGCGACCGACGGGGGCAAGCTGGCCTATGCCTCGGCCCTGATGCTGAAGGTGCAGGAGGACCGCACCCACGCCGGCGCCCTGATCGCGTCGCTGTCGAATCCCTGGGGCGACACGGTGGACGCGTCGAAATCCTCGACCGGCTACAAGGCGGTCTGGCCGCGCGACTTCTATCAGGTGGCCATGGCCCTGGCGGCCCTGGGCGACAGGGAGACGCCGCTGGCGGCCTTCAACTATCTGCCCCAGGTCCAGGTCGGGCCGGACACGCCGGGCAACACCGGCGTCGGCGGCTGGTTCCTGCAGAAGACCCATGTGGACGGCGAGCTGGAATGGGTCGCGGTTCAGCTGGACCAGACGGCCATGCCGATCATGCTGGGCTATCGTCTGTGGAAGATGGGCTGGCTGTCAGACGCCGAGATGACCGAGCACTACACCGCCATGCTGAAGCCGGCCGCCGACTTCCTGGTCGATGGCGGCAAGGTCGGGCTGTTGTGGAACGAGGCCGAGATCAAGCCGCCCTTCACCCAGCAGGAACGCTGGGAAGAGCAGCAGGGCTATTCCCCGTCCAGCACCGCCGCCGTGGTCGCCGGCCTGACCGTCGCGGCCGAGATGGCCCGCGCCTCGGGCGACGCGGCGGGCGCGACCCGCTACCAGTCCGCCGCCGACAGCTATGCGTCCAAGATCGAAGAGCGGATGTTCACCACCAACGGCGACTTCGGGAACGGCCGTTACTACATCCGCATCACCCAGAACGAGAACCCGAACGACAAGGCCCCGATCGGCGCCGCCAACGGCCAGATCGCCCCGGCCGAGGATCGGGTGGTGGACGGCGGCTTCCTGGAACTGGTGCGCTACGGGGTGCGCAAGGCCGACGATCCGCATATCGTCTCCACCCTGCCGGTCTATGACGACCAGGGCCTGAATGACCTGTACCGCGTCCGCTACGACTTCGGCCCCGAGGGCGACAGGACGCCGGGCTGGCGCCGCTACGGCGTCGACGGTTACGGCGAGGATCACCTGACCGGAGCCAACTACGGCGTGGGCGGCCAGATGAGCCCGGGTCAGCGCGGCCGGGTCTGGCCCTTCTTCACGGGCGAGCGCGGCCATTATGAACTGGCCCGCGTCAGCCTGAACGGCGCGCCCTCGCCCGCCGACATCGCCGCCATCCGCCAGACCTATGTGCGCGGCATGGAGCGGTTCGCCAACGACGGCCTGATGCTGGCCGAACAGGTCTGGGACGGGGTCGGCGATCCCACGGCCCACGACTACGCCCTGGGTCAGAATACGGATTCCGCCACCCCCCTGGCCTGGACCCACGCCGAATATCTGAAGCTGCTGCGGTCGCTGGCCGACGGCAAGGTCTGGGACCGGTACGATCCGGTCGAAAGCCGCTACGCCCGCTAAAGAAAAAGGCCCCGGAGATCGCTCTCCGGGGCCCTACTCGATGTGCTAGGATTCAGAAGACCAGCTTGACCGAGCCGACCACGCGGTCCTCGGCGTTAGGCACGCCGTCCACGTCGGTGTCGTAGTAGCGCACGTCGAGAGCCAGATTGTCGGTCAGGGCATAGGCGACGCCGGCGTTCCAAGTCACATAGTCGTCGCTGACGTCCAGCCATTGCTGGCCGACAGCGCCCGAGATCGTCCATTTGTCAGCCGGGCTGAAGGCGCCGTTGATTTCTGCATAGGTCGCCGCTTCGTCGACCCCGAAGAAGTCGGGCGAGTAATAGACGGCGGCGCCGACCGTGGCGGGTCCGACGGCGCGCGAGGCGGCCGCCTTGAACTCTGCGTAGTTGTAGTCGGCTCCGTCGGGCGTGCCAGCATACAGATAGCCGATCACGCCGAAGTCGAGGGCGAAGCCGGCCGCTTCGGTGCGATAGCCCCCGTAGATGTCGAACTCAGCATCGGTGTCGTCGCCGAAGTCCACGTTCGAGGCCCAGGCGCCGGCGTAGAAACTGCCGGCCGTCAGATCGACGCCGCCCTGGATGGCCGGATCTTCGCCCGTCTGGCTGAAGCCACGGAACACATAGTCAGTGACGATACCGGCGTTGAACGCGACGTCGATGTCGCTTTGCGCCGAGGCGGGCGCGGCCAGACCGATCAGGCCGGTGGCGAGAGCGGCCGCAGCGGCGGAACGGAAGAACCCAAACTTCATAGTCATATCCCCTTGATTATATTTGTTTCTATAGAGCCGGGACAGGCCCGGCGGACGGGACGCGGCCGGCGGAGCCGCGTCCCGATTTCGTCAGTGGTCCAGACTCTCGCCATGCAGCGAGGTGTCCAGACCGGCGGCTTCTTCCGCCTCGCTCACGCGCAGGCCCGTGGTGAACTTGCAGATGATGAGAATGACGAAGGTGCCGACCGCGCTGTAGGCGATGGTCCAGGCCAGGCCCAAGGCCTGGGCGCCGACATTGGCGCCTTCCGACAGGCTGTTGATCGCGGTGGTCGCGAACACGCCGGTCAGCAGGGCGCCGATCAGACCGCCGGCGCCATGGATGCCGAAGGCGTCCAGGGAGTCGTCGTAGCGCAGCAGTTTCTTGATCCAGACCGAGGAGATGTAGCAGACCGGTCCGGCGATCAGGCCGATGATGACCGCGCCCTTGGGATCGACGAAACCGGCGGCCGGGGTGATGGCGACCAGACCGGCGACCACGCCCGACAGCATGCCGATCAGCGAGACCTTCTTCTTCTCGATCAGTTCGATGATCTTCCAGGTCAGGGCGGCGGCGGCGGCGGCCAGGACGGTGTTCAGCAGGGCCACGCCCATCAGTTCGTTCGCCGCGCCCGCCGAGCCGGCGTTGAAGCCGATCCAGCCGACCAGCAGCAGCGAGGCGCCGATCATGGTCAGCACCGGGTTGTGGGCGATGATCGGCTCGGCGCCATAGCCCTTGCGACGACCCAGGAAGATGGCGCAGACCAGCCCCGCGACGCCCGAGTTGACGTGAACGACCGCGCCGCCTGCGAAGTCCAGCACGCCGGCGGCGCCCAGGAAGCCGCCGCCCCAGACCCAGTGGCAGATGGGCGAATAGACCAGCAGCGACCACAGGGCCGTGAACAGCAGCAGACCGGAATATTTCATCCGCTCGGCGAAGGCGCCGGTGACCAGGGCCGGGGTGATGATGGCGAAGGTCATCTGGAAGGCGATGAACAGATATTCGGGAATGCCGGTCAGCAGGGTGTTCGCCGTGCCCAGGGTCACGCCGTTCAGGAACAGCATGTCCAGGCCGCCCACATAGGGCTGAAGCGCGGCGTCAGGGTTGGCGCCGAAGGCGATGCTGTAGCCGGCGATGAACCAGACCAGCGAGACCACGGCGAAGACGCCGACCGACTGGGTGATGGTGGCGATGACGTTCTTGCGGCGCACCATGCCGCCGTAGAACAGGGCCAGACCCGGCAGGGTCATCAACAGGACCAGAGCGGTCGAGGTGCCCAGCCAGGCCGTGCCGGCGCCGTCCAGTTCCAGCACCGACTGGTGCGCCAGCAGGGCTGGCGCCGCCACGGGCGTCTGGGCGAAGGCCCCGCCCGCATAGAAGAGACCAATGGTCAGACACAGGAGCGCGACGGCTCCCGGAAGTCGATTCCAGACACGCGACATGAGCAAAAATCCCCCTTAGCAATCTCGCAGATGCGAAGGTTTTACTGCAATCGCGTCTTACGCAAGGGGCTTGACCGTAAACGGTGCAACTTTCTTGCAACGGTCATTGAACAAAAGTTAAGCCCCGCATGATCGATGCGTCATGCGGGGCTAAAATATCAAAATCGTGTTCTCGGTAACGATGTTCGCGGTACGAATTTCGCAGCCCGATCAGGTCAGGCCCAGTGCATCTGCACCCGATGCGCCGCCGCCCAGTGGATGGCGCGGATGGCGTCGATCACGGCCTCGGTCGCCGCGCGCGTGCCCAGGGCGCCGCCTAGGTCGGCGGTGACGGCGCCGGCCGCCAGAACCGCGGCGACGGCGGCCTCGATGGAATCGGCCTCGTCCTCCAGCTTCAGGCTGTGGCGCAGCAGAAGGGCCGCCGACAGGATCGTCCCCACCGGATTGGCCAGATCCTGTCCGGCGATGTCCGGCGCCGAGCCGTGGATCGGCTCGAACAGGCCCGGTCCTTCCGTACCCAGCGAGGCCGAGGGCAGCAGGCCGATCGAACCGCCCAGCACCGAGATCTCGTCCGACAGGATGTCGCCGAACATGTTCTCGGTCAGGATGACGTCATATTCGCGCGGTTTGCGGATCAGGTGCATGGCCATGGAATCGACCAGGGCGTGCTCCAGCGCGATCTCGGGGAATTCCTCGGCGTGGATGCGGGTCACGACCTCGCGCCACAGGCGGCTGGTCTCCATGACATTGGCCTTGTCGACCGAGGTCACCTTGCCGCGCCGCTGGCGAGCGGTCTGGAAGGCGGCGCGGGTGACGCGCTCGATCTCCGGCACCGTATATTCGCACAGGTCGGTGGCGCGGTCGGCGGTGCGGGTCTTCTCGCCGAAATAGACGCCGCCGGTCAGTTCGCGGAAGACGATCAGATCGACGCCTTCGACGATCTCCTTCTTCAGCGGCGAACGGTGCGCCATCACTGGCGAGACCTGCAGCGGCCGCAGATTGGCGAACAGGCCCATGGCCTTGCGGATCGCCAACAGGCCTTCCTCGGGCCGGCGCTTGCCGCCGTCCCATTTGGGACCGCCGACGGCGCCCAGCAGAACCGCGTCGGCGGCGACGCAGGCGGCGCGGGTCGCCTCTGGCAGGGGCTCGCCCGTCTCGTCGATGGCGGCGCCGCCGATCAGATGTTCGGAGAAGTTGAAACTGTGGCCGTAGAAGTCGCCGATGACCGCCAGGACGTCGCGCGCGGCGCGCGTCACCTCCGGCCCGACGCCGTCGCCGGGCAGCAGGACGATATTATAGGTCTTGGGGGCGGTATGGGGCATCAGACGATCTCTCTCGAACGCTCAAAGGCTTCGATCTCAGGCAGGTTTGATTGCAGCCAGCCCAGGGTGTCCACCCCGTTCAGCAGGCATTCGCGCGCGAAGGATTCGACCTCGAACGGCACGGGCTGAGCATTGCCGCGTCGGATCTGGTTGGCTTGAAGGTCGATCGTGACCGGTTGGTCCGGTTGCGACGCCAGATCGTCCCAGACGTCCTGGCTGACGACGATGGGCAGAAGACCATTTTTCAACGCGTTAGATGTAAAAATGTCAGCGATCTCGGTCGAGATCACGGCCCGGAACCCATAGTCGTACAGGGCCCAGGGGGCGTGTTCGCGCGACGAGCCGCAGGCGAAATTCTTGCCCGCCAGCAGGATGCGATGCTCGGCCGGATCGATGCGGTTCAGGATGGCCTCGGGCTTCTCCGATCCGTCCGTCTCATAGCGCCAGTCATAAAAGGCCGCCTTGCCCAGCCCCTCGCGCGACGTCGTCGTCAGGAAGCGCGCGGGGATGATCTGGTCGGTGTCGATATTGGCCTGGCTGAGCGTCACCGTGCGGGAGGTCAGGACCTGAAAGGGCTCAGACATTTTGCGCTCCTACCGTCTCGCGCGCGGCGCTCGACTGCTTGAGGGCAGTCGCCTCCCGCAGATAGACGCGCGGATCGGTCAGCACCCCGGCCACCGCCGTCGCCGCCGCCGTCGCCGGACTGGCCAGGATGGTGCGGGCATCCTTGCCCTGGCGGCCTTCGAAATTGCGGTTCGAGGTCGAGACCGCCAACTGGCCGGGCGCGACGAAATCCCCGTTCATGGCGATACACATCGAACAGCCGGGGATACGCCATTCGGCGCCGGCGGCGATGAAGACCTCGTGCAGGCCTTCGGCCTCGGCGTCGCGACGCACGGCTTCCGAGCCCGGCACGACCAGCATGCGCAGGCCCGGCTTGACCTTGCGCCCACGCAGCACCTCTGCGGCGGCGCGCAGGTCGGGCAGACGGCCGTTGGTGCAGGAACCGATGAAGACCACGTCCACCGGCTGGCTGGTCGTCGCCTCGCCGGGGGTGAAGCCCATATAGGCGATGGCCTTGCGGTCGCTGTCCGACTGGGGCTGCGGCACGGGCGTCCCGATGGGAGCGCCCGCATCCGGCGTCGTGCCCCAGGTCGCCATCGGGCGAATGGCGGCGCCGTCGATGACGACTTCCTTGTCGAAGCTCGAGCCCGGATCCGTGGCCAGCTTCAGCCATTCGGCCGTCGCAGCCTCGTAGTCGGCGGGGACATGCTTGCGGCCGCGCAGCCAGTCGATGGTGGTCTGGTCCGGGGCGATCATGCCCGCGCGGGCGCCCGCCTCGATAGACATGTTACACAGGGTCATCCGCCCTTCCATGTCCAGCGACCGCACCGCCTCGCCGGCGTATTCGATGACATAGCCGGTGCCGCCGCCGAAGCCGATGGCGGCGATGACGGCCAGGGCGACATCCTTGCCCGAGACGCCGGACTGCAGTTGGCCTGTCACCGTCACCCGCATGGCCTTGGCCTTGCGCTGCAACAGGCACTGGGTCGCCAGCACATGGCCGACTTCGGACGTGCCGATGCCGAAGGCCAAAGCCCCGAAGGCGCCGTGTGTGGCGGTATGGCTGTCGCCGCAGACCACGGTCATGCCCGGCTGGGTCAGGCCCAGCTCCGGCCCCATGACATGGACCACGCCCCGGTCTTCGGAGCCCCAGCCCGCCAGCGGCACCCCATGAGCGGCGCAGTTCTTCTCCAGCCGATGCACCTGGGCCTCGGCCTGGGCGGTGACATAGGGTTTCAGCCCGTTCAGCCCCGCCGGCAGGGTCGGGGTCGAATGGTCCAGGGTCGCATAGGTCCGGTCGGGGCGGCGCACCTTCAGGCCGCGCGCCTCGATCTCGCTGAAGGCCTGAGGGCTGGTGACCTCATGGACCAGGTGCAGGTCGATATACAGAACCCCGGGCGTGTCGACCGTCTCGTTCCGCACGACGTGGGCGTCCCAGACCTTGTCGAACAGGGTTTTTGGATCAGGCATACTGGGCCACCGTCTCCGACACGCCGTCCACGGCGTCGATGATGGCGATCAGCTCCGCGTCGTTGATCTCGCCGATCTGGTCGGCGCGCTGCTTGAAGCCGGCGACCACCGCGACCAGACGCTCGCCCTCGATGGGACGGCCGATGGTCTCGGCGCGTTTGGCGATGGCGTGACGGCCCGAGTGCTTGCCCAGAACGAACCAGCTGCTCTCGAAGCCCACGTCCTGGGGCCGCATGATCTCATAGGTGCGGCTGTCGGCCAGCATGCCGTGCTGGTGGATGCCGGCCTCGTGAGCGAAGGCGTTGATGCCGACCACCGACTTGTTGCGGGCGATGACCGTCTCGGTGATCTCGCACAGGATCTTCGAGGCGCGGACCAGGTGGCGGCTGTCGGCGCCGGTCGTGACGCCGTAACGATCCTCGCGGACCTTCAGGGCCATGATGACCTCTTCGATCGAGGCGTTGCCGGCGCGTTCGCCGATGCCGTTGATCGCGCCCTCGACCTGACGCGCCCCGCCCTCGACGGCGGCCAGGGAGTTGGCGACCGCCATGCCCAGGTCGTCGTGGCAATGGGCCGAGAAGATCACATGCGGATGCCGCTTGTGGATCCGCGCCGCCAGGGCGCGATAGGTCTCGCACACCTCTTCCGGAGTCGCATAGCCGACGGTGTCGGGCACGTTCAGGGTCCGGGCGCCGGCGTCGGCGGCGGCCTCCAGCACATCGGCCAGGAATTCGGGCTCGGTCCGGAAGGCGTCCTCGGCCGAGAACTCGACGTCGTCGAACAGGCTGGCGGCGTATTCGACCGAGCGCACGGCCGTCGACAGCACCTCGTTGGTCGACATCTTCAGCTTGGCGGTGCGGTGGATCGGGCTGGTGCCGATGAAGGTGTGGCAGCGGCGATGTGACTTGGGCGCCGGCTGCAGCGCGCGGAAGGTGGCGTCGATGTCCTTTTCGTTGGCGCGCGACAGGGAGCAGAAGACCGGCCCCTCGACCTCGCCCGCCACGCGGCGGATGCAGTCTTCGTCGCCCGGCGAGGCGGCGGCGAAGCCGGCCTCGATAACGTCGACGCCCAGGTCCTTCAGGACCTGGGCCATCTTCACCTTGGCTTGGGCGCTCATGGAGAAGCCGGGCGCCTGTTCCCCGTCCCGCATCGTCGTGTCGAACACGATGACCCGGTTGGGGTCGGCGGCGATCTCCGCGGTTCGGGATACGCCGGATACTCGTACGTGTTCGGCGGTCATTACGCGGCCTCGGATTGAATAATGTCGTTGCCGATGCGGCGCACGCCGAACAGGCGGTCGATCTGGCGGCCCAGATTCTCCATGCAACGCCCGGCGTCACGGCCGCGCACGGTCAGGGAGATGCGGCGGAAGGCTCCCTCGTCGGCCATGTTCATGCCGTCGATGTGGAAGCCGCGGCGCTCCACAAGGCCGATGAGACGCTGAAGCGAACCGTCCGCACGGTCGATCTGGATGTGGATCGTGTCGCTCATCTCAGGAGCCCTCCATCATTTCGGCGTTGCTCTTGCCCGGCGGAACCAGCGGCCAGACATTGTCTCGGGGATCAATGACCACATGGGCCAGGCAGGGGCCGTCGGCGGCCAGCAGGCGCTGGATGCCGTCCGACACCTGATCGCGGCGATCGATACGGAAGGCCTCGATGCCAAAGGCCTCGGCCACCTTCACGAAGTCCGGATTGTCGGACAGGTCGATCTCGGAATAGTTCTCGGCGAAGAACAGTTCCTGCCACTGGCGCACCAGGCCCAGCGAGGAATTGTCGATCAGCACGATCTTCAGCGGGATGCCGTAACGCTTCAGCGTCGCCAGCTCCTGGATGTTCATCATGAAGCCGCCGTCGCCGGCGATGGTGACGACGGTCGCGGACGGATCGGCCAGCTTGGCGCCGATGCCCGCAGGCAGGCCGAAACCCATGGCGCCCAGGCCGCCCGAGGTGATGTGGGCCTCGGGCTTGGAGAAGCGGCAGTGCATGGCCGCCCACATCTGGTGCTGGCCCACGTCGCAAGCGGCGACGAAGGCGTCGCCCGCCGCTTCGGACACTTCTTTCAGCAGGGCCGGGGCGTAGACCCCCTCGCCCGGCGCGTCATAGCGATAGGCGCTGGTCCGGGCGGCGTCGACGCACTCGTCGACCCAGGGCTGGATGTCCAGGGCCGGGCCGCCGGCCATGCGCGCCGTCAGGGCTTCGATCCCGTCCTTCAGCTCGCCGACGACCGCGACATTGGCCGCCCGCAGCTTGCCGACTTCGGAGGCGTCGATGTCGAAATGGACGATCCGGGCGTTAGGCGCGAACTCGGCCAGCTTGCCGGTGGCGCGGTCGTCGAACCGGGCGCCGACGACGATCAGCAGGTCGCTGTCCTGCACCGCATGATTGGCGGCGCGCGTCCCGTGCATGCCCAGCATGCCCAGCATGCCAGGCGCATCGGTCGGGATGGTGCCCAGGGCGTTCAGGGTCGAGACCTGGGGGATGCCGGTCGCGGCGACGAAGGCGCGCAGGGCCTCGGTCGCGCGGCCGATCTTCACGCCGCCGCCGATATAGACCAACGGCTTCTTCGCGGCCCGGATCGCAGCCTCGGCGGCGGCCACGGCGTCGTGGTCGATGCGCGGCGTGTCGTTCGGAATGTGGAAGCCATAGTCGTCGCTGGTCGTGGCGAACTGCACGTCCTTGGGCAGATCGACCAGGACCGGACCGGGACGGCCCGAGGCGGCGATATGGAAGGCTTCTTCGATGGCGGCCGGAACATCGGCGGCGGACCGGACCAGGATCGAATGTTTCACGATCGGCAGGGTGACGCCCAGGATGTCGATCTCCTGGAAGGCGTCGGTCCCCATCAAGCCCTGGGCGACATTGCCGGTGATGCAGACCATCGGCACGGAATCCATCAGCGCATTGGCGATGCCGGTGATCAGATTGGTGGCGCCGGGGCCGGAGGTGGCCATGCACACCCCGACCTTGCCGCTCTTCCTCGCATAGGCGTCGGCGGCGAAGGCCGCGCCCTGCTCGTGGCGGACCAGGATGTGTTTCAGCTTCGATCCGGCCAGGGCGTCATAGACCGGCATGATGGCGCCGCCCGGATAACCGAACACCACCTCCACGCCCAGCCGCTCCAGGGTGGAGACCAGCAGGCGCGCCCCCGATTGGGGGACGGCCTCGGCTGAGGATTTGAAGGCGGCGGCGGTCATCAGGGTCATCCGGTCTATCGCTTACGGCTCAGGCCGCTTCGGACTTGGGGGTGTTCAGCCAGGCCATGCGCTCGCGCAGACGGGCGCCGACCTGTTCGATCTGGCTTTCGCGGTCCGCCTTCAGCCAGGCTTCGTACTGCGGCTTGCCGGCCTCGTTCTCGGCGATCCAGTTGCGCGCAAAGGTGCCGTCCTGGATCTCGTCCAGGATGGTCTTCATGCGGGCCTTGGTCTCTTCATTGACGACGCGCGGGCCGCTGGCGACGGCGCCGTATTTGGCGGTTTCCGAGATGAAGTGGTGCATCTTGGAGATGCCGCCTTCGTAGAACAGGTCCACGATCAGCTTCAGCTCGTGCAGGCATTCGAAATAGGCGATCTCGGGCTGGTAGCCGGCCTCGACCAGGGTGTTGAAGCCCTGCATCACCAGCTCCTTGGCGCCGCCGCACAGGACGGCCTGTTCGCCGAACAGATCGGTTTCGGTCTCTTCGCGGAAGGTGGTTTCCAGCAGGCCGCCGGTCGCGCCGCCGTTGCCCTTGGCGTAGCCCATGGCCCGGTCGCGGGCCTTGCCGGTGACGTCCTTCTCAATGGCGAACAGCGAAGGCACGCCGCGACCGCGCTGGAACTCGCGACGGACCAGATCGCCCGGCCCCTTGGGCGCGACCAGGATCACGTCCATGTCGGGACGCGGGGTGATGCGCTCGTAGATGATCGAGAAGCCGTGGGCGAACAGCAGGGCCGAGCCTTCCTTGGCGTTCGGCTCGATGATGTCGCGATAGACGTCGCCCTGGACCATGTCCGGGGTCAGGATGGCGATGATGTCGGCGCCCTTGACGGCCTCGGCCGGTTCGGCGGTCGGCACGCCGTCGGCGGTGGCGTGTTTCCAGCCCGTGCCGCCGTGACGGACGCCGGCGACGACGTCATGGCCGCTGTCCTTCAGGTTCTGCGCATGGGCGCGGCCTTGCGAGCCATAGCCGATTATGGCGATGCGCTGGCCGGCGATGGCGCCCGGCTTGATGTCTTCGTTGGTGTAGATGGTGATGGCCATGAGAATTCAGGCGTCCTGAGCAGCAGCGGATTTGTGAGACGCCGGAACTTGAGCCGGCGGCGGGTTGGGAATGGTGACTGCGCCCTGGGCCGCCGAGGCGACCGAGGCGCGGTATTTGGCGAAGACACCTCGCGCCGGGCGGACCACGTGGGGCGTAAAGCCCGCCCGGCGCGTCGCCAGATCGACGTTGACGTCGATGCGGCGGTTGGTGACGTCGATGGTGATGCGGTCACCATCGCGAATGAGAGCGATCGGGCCGCCCACGGCGGCTTCCGGTGAGATGTGGCCGGCGACGAAGCCGTAGCTGGCGCCCGAGAAGCGGCCGTCGGTCAGCAGGGCGACATTGTCGATCTTGCGGCCCTTCAGAGCGGCGGTGACCTGCAGCATCTCGCGCATGCCCGGACCGCCCTTGGGCCCTTCGTAGCGGATGATGATGACGTCGCCTTCGCCGACCGAGCCGTCCTGGACCGCGTGGAAGGCGTCTTCCTCGCTGTCGAAGACGCAGGCCGGACCTTCGAACCTGTCGACCTTGTGGCCCGTCAACTTGATGACCGCGCCTTCCGGGGCGACGTCGCCATAGATGACGGCGAAGCTGCCGCGCTCCATGACCGGCGCGTCGAAGGTCGTCACCACCACCTGGCCGGGGGTCTCCTCGGCCTCTGCGGCTTCGGCGAACAGGCTGCGGCCGCTGACGGTCGGGGTGTTCACGATCTTGCCGGCCTCGGCCATGCGCTGCGTGACCAGACGGGTGCCGCCGGCGGCGAACAGGTGCGAGGCCAGGAAGCGGCCGCCCGGCTTCAGGTCGCAGATGACCGGCGCCTCGACACAGGCCTGGTGGCAGTCCTCGACGCCGAAATCGACCCCGGCCTCCGCCGCGATGGCCGTCAGGTGCATGACGGCGTTGGTCGAACCGCCCGAGGCGGAAACGGCTACGGCGGCGTTCTTCAGACTGGCGCGGGTGATGTATTTGCGGGCGGTGTCGCCGGCGAACACCCGCTCGACGATCAGGCGACCGCAGCGCTCGCCCTGGGCCGCCTTGCCCGGATCGACCGCCGGCACGTCATTGGCGCCCATGGGCGAGATGCCCATGACCGACAGGGCCATGGCCATGGTGTTGGCCGTGAACTGGCCGCCGCAGGCGCCGGCGCCGGGGCAGACTGCGCTCTCGACCGCCTTCAGCCCCGCGTCGTCCAGCGTCCCGGCCGAATGGGCGCCGATGGCCTCGAACACCTCCTGGACCGAGACCTCCCTGGACCCGATCACGCCGGGCATGATGGTGCCGCCGTAATAGACCAGGCCGGGGATATCCATCCGGGCCAGGGCCATGGCCGCCGCGGGAATGGTCTTGTCGCAGCCGACGATGCAGACCACGCCGTCCAGTTGATGGCCCTCGATGGCCAGTTCGATGGAGTCGGCGACGACCTCGCGGCTGATCAGCGAGGCCTTCATGCCCGCCGTGCCCATCGAGATGCCGTCGGTGACGACGATGGTGTTGAAATCGACCGGATAGCCGCCCGCTGCGACGATGCCGGCGCGCACATCCTTGGCCAGGCGGTCCAGGTGCATGTTGCACGGCGTGACCGTCGACCAGGTGTTGACGATGCCGATCATCGGCTTGTCGAAGTCGGCGTCCTGCATGCCGGCGGCGCGCAGATACGAGCGGGCGGCGGCCCGGTTCGGACCATGCGTCACCGCCGCGCTGCGCGCATTGGGCTTGTTGGGTTCTGAGGTAGAATCTTGCGTCATCGGTCCGGTTCTTTTTGAACCGCCAAGCACGAAAAACCCCGCTTCCTTTCGGGAGCGGGGTGGTGCGAGGCGATCCTGAGTGTGTCTAGGTCAGGTCGCGTGCATCCACGCCGCTTGCGTAAGCAGGCCGAGAAGTACGAGGAGAATGAGGAATACAGGGCTTTCCAGACCGATCGGCGCGCGAACGGTCGCTGCCGCCTGAGCGGTGCATCCCTTCATCATGTCGCGCGTCATCGTGGCCACGGGGGCTCCCTGTTCTGACGCCAAGAAACCATACCGGCCGGAGTCGCACAACCCCTGTCGCAAAAATTTTGCTCAACGAGGACGAAACCGCCCCGACAGGGGTGTTTCTTGCCTGACACGGTCCCGCCAACCCAAACCGTAACGCTTGCTCACGCCATGTTAGGGCTAAGGCGCGGCGGCGGGGTTGAAACCGGGGCGCGACAGTTCCATTGAGACGCCAACAACATAATCGTTCAGAGGAGCCTCCCCATGACCGTTCGCGTCGCCATCAATGGTTTCGGCCGCATCGGCCGTCTCGTCCTTCGCTCGATCATTGAGCACGGCCGCACGGACATCGAAGTGGTGGCGATCAACGATCTGGGTCCGGTCGAGACCAACGCCCACCTGTTCCGCTATGACTCGGTGCACGGTCGCTTCCCCGGCACGGTGACTTCGGGCGAAGACTGGATCGACGTCGGCACGGGCAAGATCAAGGTCACGGCCGAGCGCGATCCGGCCAACCTGCCGCATGCCGAGCTGAAGGTGGACATCGCCTTCGAATGCACCGGCATCTTCACCTCCAAGGACAAGGCCAGCGCCCACCTGAAGGCCGGCGCCAAGCGCGTCCTGGTCTCGGCCCCCGCCGAGGGCGCCGACAAGACCATCGTCTTCAAGGTCAACCACGACACCCTGACCGCCGACGACATCGTCGTCTCGAACGGCTCCTGCACCACCAACGCCCTGGCCCCCGTCGCCAAGGTGCTGAACGACCTGTTCGGCATCGAGCGCGGCTACATGACCACCATCCACTCCTACACCGGCGACCAGCCGACGCTGGATACGATGCACAAGGACCTGTACCGCGCCCGCGCCGCCGCCCTGTCGATGATCCCGACCTCGACCGGCGCCGCCAAGGCCCTGGGGCTGGTTCTGCCGGAACTGAAGGGCAAGCTGGACGGCTCGTCGATCCGCGTCCCCACCCCGAACGTCTCGGTCGTCGATCTGAAGGTCGTCTCCGGTCGCGACACCTCGGCCGACGAGATCAACGCCGCGCTTCAGGCCGCCGCCGACGGCCCGATGAAGGGCGTCCTGTTCACGACCACCGATCCGCTGGTCTCCAGCGACCTGAACCACATCGCCGCTTCGTCCACCGCCGCCCTGCCCCAAACCCAGGTCGTCGACGGCAAGCTGGCCCGCGTGCTCAGCTGGTACGACAACGAATGGGGCTTCGCGACCCGCATGGCCGACACGGCGCTGGTGATGGCGAAGTTCCTGTAAGATCGCACCGAGAACCCCGGCATGCTTCTATTCTTAGGACTGCCGGGGTTTTTACTTTTCGCATGGCTTTCACTGCCTTGGTCGCTGCTCGCCATCGCCTTTTGGGGCGCTATGGTCTGGTTAGGACTGCGCAAGATTGAGCTTGGGCCGTTGACGGATGGAGCGTTCGTCATTCGAGGCTGCGCCGTCGCAGCATTGCTCTTCTTCGGAACAGCCATCCCTTTTTTGACTGGAAACTGGCCTGATCCAGTCGCCCCTTTTGCTTGGTTCGCCGTTCCTGTCCTTCTCACGGGACTCGCTATTTCGGCCTATCGCGATCATGCGAAAAGCGGCCGACATTTCATCGCAGTCGCCGCTCCGGTCGTCGCACTGCAAGTTCAACTGATGATCCACGGCGCTCTGCTCTGGATCGGACACATCTTTTCTGGGGGCAGCCCGATATGACCTTCCGCACTCTCGACGACGCCAAGGATCTCGCCGGCAAGACGGCCCTGGTCCGCGTGGACTTCAACGTCCCGATGGAGGACGGCAAGGTCACGGACGACACCCGTCTGCGGGTCGCCCTGCCGACGATCCAGCGGCTGCGTGACGCCGGCGCCAAGGTCGCCCTGCTGGCCCACTTCGACCGCCCCAAGGGCCAGCGCGTCCCGTCGATGAGCCTGAAGCCTGTCGTGGATGATTTGGAGAACCTGCTCGGCGCTCCCGTCCGCTTCGCCGACGACTGCATCGGTCCGGACGCCGTGGACGCCATCCGAGACCTGGACGCCGGCGGCGTGGTCCTGCTGGAGAACGTCCGCTTCCACGCGGCGGAAGAGGCCAATGACCCGGTCTTCGCCCAGAAGCTGGCCGATCTGGGCGACCTCTATGTCAACGACGCCTTCTCGGCCGCCCACCGCGCCCACGCCTCGACGGAAGGGATCGCGCACCACCTGCCCGCCTATGCCGGCGAATCCATGCGCCGCGAGTTGGACGCCCTGGACGCCGCCCTGGGCAATCCGCAGAAGCCGGTTCTGGGCATCGTCGGCGGCGCCAAGGTCTCGACCAAGCTGGACCTGCTGAAGAACCTGGTCGGCAAGCTGGACCGGCTGGCCATCGGCGGCGGCATGGCCAACACCTTCCTGTTCGCCCAGGGGATCGACATCGGCGGCTCGCTGGCTGAACGCGACATGGCCGACACGGCCCGCGAGATCATGGCCGAGGCCGAGGCGAAGGGCTGCAAACTGCTGCTGCCGGTCGATTTCGTGGTCGCGACCGAGGTCAAGCCCGGCGCCGCATCCCGCCCCGTCATCGCCGGCGCCGCCCTGTCGGCCGACGACAAGATCCTCGACGCCGGCCCCGCCACGGTCGCGCGGCTGCTGGACGCCCTGACGGCTTCGAAGACCCTGATCTGGAACGGCCCCCTGGGCGTGTTCGAGGTGCCGCCCTTCGACGCCGCCACCGTGACCGTCGCCCGCCATGCGGCCGCGCTGGCCAAGGCCGGTGTTCTGGTCGCCGTAGGCGGCGGCGGCGACACGGTCTCGGCCCTGAACCACGCCGGCGTATCGGACGACATGACCTTCGTCTCCACCGCCGGCGGCGCCTTCCTGGAATGGATGGAGGGCAAGCCCCTGCCCGGCGTCGAAGCCCTGCGCGTCTGATCGGCGGCGGTGCAGGCGGATCACGCCTGCACTGCGGCTTTCTGAATTCGCGCTGAAACGGCTGTAACGCGGCGTGACTTCGTCACGCCTCGCCGCTAGTCTCTTGCCCAATCAAAAAAGACTATTCGGCTCAGGAGACTATCCATGGCGCGCATCACGCTGCGACAGCTGCTCGACCACGCGGCAGAGAACGACTACGGCCTGCCGGCCTACAACATCAACAATATGGAACAGGGTCTGGCGATCATGGAGGCGGCCCACGAGGTCAACGCCCCCGTCATCATCCAGGCCTCGCGCGGCGCCCGGAACTACGCCAACGACGTGGTTCTGGCCAAGCTGATCGACGCCCTGGCCGAACTCTATCCCGACATCCCGGTCTGCATGCACCAGGACCACGGCAACGGCCCCGCCACCTGCGCCACCGCCATCCAGTACGGCTTCACCTCGGTGATGATGGACGGATCGCTGGAGGAGGACGCCAAGACCCCCGCCTCCTACGAATACAATGTCGAGGTCACGCGCCGCGTCACCGAAATGGCCCATGCCTGCGGCGTCTCGGTCGAGGGCGAACTGGGCGTGCTGGGCTCGCTGGAGACCGGCATGGGCGAGGCCGAGGACGGCCACGGCTTCGAGGGCAAGCTGGACCATTCGCAACTGCTGACCGATCCCGACCAGGCCGTCGATTTCGTCGCCGCCACCAAGGTCGACGCCCTGGCCATCGCCATGGGCACCAGCCACGGCGCCTACAAGTTCAGCAAGAAGCCGGACGGCGACATCCTGGCCATGAATGTGATCGAGGACATCCACCGCCGCCTGCCCAACACCCACCTGGTGATGCACGGCAGCTCGTCGGTGCCGCAGGACCTGCAGGACATTATCAACCAGTACGGCGGCGAAATGCCCCAGACTTGGGGCGTGCCGGTCGAGGAGATCCAGCGCGGCATCAAGCACGGCGTGCGCAAGGTCAATATCGACACGGACAACCGCATGGCCATCACCGGCGCCATCCGTAAGGCCCTGATGGAGAATCCCCGGGAGTTCGATCCCCGCGCCTATCTGAAACCCGCCAAGGCGGCCATGAAGAAGCTCTGCATGGAGCGCTACCAGCAGTTCGGCTGCGAGGGCCAGGCCTCTCGGATCCGCCCCCTGTCCACCGCCCAGATGGCCCGCCGCTACGCCTCGGGCGACCTTGACCCGTCCTTCCGCGGCGCCGCCGTCAAGGCCGCCTGATCAATCAGAACACCGGGTAGCGGCCGCTCAGTTCGCCGCGCACCTGGCGCAGGTCCCACTCTGCGCGGTCCAGCGCGTCGCGCGCCTCACGGGCGTTGCGACGCGCACTGCGGATTTCCCCGCGCACCTCGTCGATCCGGTCGCGAATTCGCTGTTTCTCGTCATCCGTCAGGCCGTCCGACCGGAGTTCGCGCTGCTTGGCGTCAAGCTTGTCCTCCCGGTCCTCGATGCGAGCCTCGGCGCTGCTCAGCGCGCTTTCGGCGCTTGCAACCGCCGCCTCGACCTCGTGCAGCCTGCGCCCGTCATTGTAGGCAGGCAGAAACTCCGCCTCCTCCTCGGGTCGGCAGACGCCGTAATAGGTGTTGCCCGCCCGCCCCTCGGTCCAGCCCCGCTGGAAGGTGCAATAGGTCCTGAGCCCGTCCTGGCGCGCCGATCCATAGGCCGCCGGATTGGGCCCCACCTGATATTTTTCGCAGGCCTTGGCATGATCGTCCAGCCGGCTCATCGGATAGCCTGCCGCCCCGTCGGCATAGCCCTTTTCACCCCAGGCGCCCGCCAGACATTCGTCCTTGCTCATGGTCGAGCAACTGCCCAGCAGCGCCGCTGCGGCGATCCCGCCGCCCGTGATCAGAAAACGCTTCATCGGATTCCCCTACGCCCCCAAGCTTCACTATCGACCGACGACGGGGCCTCGCGCAAGCCGCGCGCCGTGCTAGGGAGCCCCGGTGTCCGACCCTGATCTGATCGACGAAGAAGACCTGTCACCGCCCCTCGCCCCCGCCGAGGTGCTGGAGGCCCGCCTCGATGCGCCCGGGGTTCGCCTGGACAAGGCCCTGGCCGAGGCCTTCCCGACCCTGTCGCGCGCCCGGCTCCAGGCCCTGCTCGCGGAAGGCGCCGTCCGTCGCGACGGCCTGGTCCTGACCGCCGGCTCCGCCAAGGCCCAGCCCGGCCTCTATGTCGTCGCCCTGCCGCCCGTCGCCCCGGCCACGCCTCAGCCCGAAGCCATCCCCCTGACCGTCCTCTACGAGGACGCGGATCTGATCGTCATCGACAAGCCCGCCGGCATGGCCGCCCACCCGGCGCCGGGCTGCGAGACAGGCACCCTGGTCAACGCCCTCCTGGCCCACTGCGGCGACAGCCTGTCGGGCATCGGCGGCGTCGCCCGCCCCGGCATCGTCCATCGCCTGGACAAGGACACCTCCGGCGTCATGGTCGCCGCCAAGACCGACCGCGCCCATCAGGGCCTGTCCGCCCTGTTCGCGACCCACGACATCGAACGCACCTATATCGCCCTGACGCGCGGCGCCCCGTCTCCGTCCAGAGGCCGGATCGAAACCCGCATCGGACGCTCGACGGGCGACCGCAAGAAGATAGCCGTGCTGAAGGCTGGAGGACGCGAGGCGATCACCGACTATGTCGTCCAGGCGATCTTCGGCGAACCGGCCAAAGCGAGCGGCGCGCCCCTCGCCGCCCGCGTCGCCTGCACCCTGCACACCGGCCGCACGCACCAGATCCGCGTCCACCTGTCGTCCAAGGGTTCCCCCATACTTGGAGACGCGACCTATGGCTCGGGCAGCCCCGCCGCCGCCGTCCGGGCTGTGGTCGCCGAGGCCGGCCTGGCCCGCCAGGCCCTGCACGCGGCTGTCCTGGGCTTCGTTCATCCGGTCACCGGCGAAACCCTCCGCTTCGAGACCCCGCCTCCCGCCGACATGGTGCGGCTCGAAGCCCTTCTCTCCGACCTCTGAGGCCCCCATGCTCGACCCGGACATCCGCGACAACGCCGAGCTCAACCGTTACGAACTGCCCGTCGATGGCGAGGTGGCGGTCGTCACCTACAACCTGTCTCCGCCGAACCTGATGATCACGGAGACCCTGGTCCCCGAACGTCTTGAGGGCCAGGGCATCGCCAGCCGCCTGGCGAAACACGTCCTCGCCGACGCCAGGGCCCGCGACCTGCTCATCCTGCCGGTCTGCCCCTTCTTCTCCGCCTATCTTCAGAAACATCCCGAATACGCGGACGTCGTCCATCCAACCTATCGAGGCTTGCTGGGAATTTGAGGCCGTGTGGCCGAGCCAGACTGCACCCGACAAGTCCGTCTTGAATTGAAACTGACTTCGGTTTATACAGGCCTCTGGCCGGCACGAGTGGCGCCCGGGCCACGGTCACGCTTTCGTGTGACCGCCCGCCCCTAAAAACGGCGGCAACCCATCGCTACTTCATCGGTTGAGGGGTGAGACGTCGGCGCACATGGGTGGCCGATGTCGAAGCGCCCGCTCGTTTTGACGGTCGGAGGGACCATATGGCTGCCAATAGTACGCTCGCGGTGATGTCGCCTGAACAAGGCCTGTCGCGTTATCTGACGGAAATCCGCAAATTCCCGATGCTGACCAAGGACGAGGAGTTCATGCTCGCCAAGCGTTGGTCGGAACACCAGGATCCCGAAGCCGCCCACCGTCTCGTGACCTCGCACCTTCGTCTCGTGGCCAAGATCGCCATGGGGTATCGCGGCTACGGCCTGCCGATCGGCGAAGTGATTTCCGAGGGCAATGTCGGCCTGATGCAGGCCGTCAAGAAATTCGACCCGGACAAGGGCTTCCGCCTGGCCACCTACGCCATGTGGTGGATCCGCGCCTCGATCCAGGAATACATCCTGCGCAGCTGGTCGCTGGTGAAGATGGGCACCACCGCCGCCCAGAAGAAGCTGTTCTTCAACCTGCGCAAGGCCAAGAGCCAGATCTCGGCCTTCGAGGAAGGCGACCTGCACCCCGAACACCTCGCCGCCATCGCCACCAAACTGGGCGTCAGCGAGGAAGAGGTCACCAATATGAACCGCCGTCTCGGCGGCGACGCCTCGCTGAATGCGCCGCTGCGCGCCGACGGCGAAAGCGAATGGCAGGACTGGCTGGCGGACGACACGGCCGTCTCCCAGGAGACCCAGCTGGCCGACGACGAGGAAAAGGGCATCCGCATGAGCCTCCTGCAAGAGGCCATGGAAGAGCTGACGGACCGCGAGAAACACATTCTGACGGAACGCCGCCTCAAGGACGATCCCGTCACTCTGGAAGAACTGGCCGGCCAGTACGGCGTCTCGCGCGAGCGCGTCCGTCAGATCGAGGTCCGCGCTTTCGAGAAGCTGCAGAAAGCCATGCGCGCCGCCGCCGAGGAACGGAACCTGGTCGACGCCTGACACACGGCTGTCGCGCCTCCCGCTCAAGCGGCGGGGGGCGCGATAGGGTTTCTCAGGATGCTCGCGCCATCTGCGCCGGCGCCGGCTGAACCAGGGCCATGATCGCCCCGATGGGCTGGGCCAGACCGCCCTTTGTGACGGCGCCGGCGCCCATGAAGGCTTCCAGCCCGCCCGCTGCGATCGCCAGCTTGGCGTCGCCGGTCTTGACCGCCACGGTCTTCAGCGTCTGGGCCTGTTGGCGAATGGCGCGCATGGCCTGAGCCGGGTCCTGATCAAACTGGCTCATCGCCGCCACCAGGATGCGCAGCGCCTGATCCTTGACGTCGACAGGCCCGTCTGTCGATCCGTCGGCCCGGCGCTTGCGTGCGCCTGAATATTCGCCCGAGTTGAACCGGCGCCGATCCGGCCCGACATAGCCGACCGCCTCGACCCAGGGCCGTGACTTCAATGCGACGTTCTCGACCCGTTTGAACAGGTCGCCGGTCGTATAGGGTTTGCGCAGAAACTCATGCACCCCGGCGTCGCGCGCGCCCTTGATGGCGGCGGCGGTCGCCTCACCCGTCACCATGATGACCGGCGCCATACGGCAGCTCATCGACGACCGACGCACGCGCCGCGTCAGGGTTTCCCCATTCAAGGCCTCGCCCGAACGTTCGGTGAAGATGACGCCCGGCTCGACGTCGCGCAGCAGCTCCAACGCCCGTTCTTCATCGCTCTCGGTATAGACCTCGCGCGCGCCCAGCCCCTTCATGATGTCGGACAGCAACCGCGCCGACGCCGCGTTCGGTTCGACGATCACGATCCGCCGCACAGCGGGTTCGAGACGGCTCAGGGTTCTGGCGTCGGCGGTGAACAAGGCTTCTGCTCCGGTTTCACCCGCAGGCTTACCGGTTGCTGGTTAAGGCCCGTTGAATCGGGGGTCGTTTGCCCTCAGCCCTGGAAGGGATCTCGCATCAGGATTGTGTCGTCCCGTTCCGGGCTGGTCGACAGCAGGGCCACCGGCGCGCCGATCAGCTCCTCGATCCGACGCACATATTTGATGGCGTTGGCGTTGATGTCCTTGAAGCTGCGGACCCCGGCGGTGCTTTCGCTCCAGCCTTCCAGTTCCTCGAACACCGGCTCGGCGGCGGCCTGGGCCTTCAGGCTGGACGGCAGATAATCCAGAACTTCGCCGTCGACCTTGTAACCGACGCAAATCTTCAGCGTCTTCAACCCGTCCAGCACGTCCAGCTTGGTCAGGGCGATGCCGTCGATGCCGTTGATCGCCACCGACTGGCGCACCAGCACGGCGTCGAACCAGCCGCAGCGCCGCGCCCGTCCCGTATTCACCCCCACCTCGCGGCCCACGGTCGCCAGATGCTGTCCGACCTCGTCGTCCAGTTCGCAGGCGAACGGGCCTTCACCGACGCGGGTCGTATAGGCCTTCACGATGCCCAGCACATAGCCGACGCCGCGCGGCCCGACGCCCGACCCCGCCGCCGCCTGTCCGGCCACCGTGTTGGAACTGGTCACATAGGGGTAGGTGCCGTGATCGACGTCCAGGAAGGCGCCTTGGGCCCCCTCGAACAGCACCCGCTTGCCGTCCTTCTGCGCCTGGTCCAGCACCCGCCAGGCCGGCTTCACATAGGGCAGGATCTTGGGCGCGATCTCCAGCAGCGACGCCAGCAGCGCCTCCGGGTCGATCGGCTCCAGCCCCAGGCCCGCGCGCAGCGGATCATGGTGCGAGCGCAGACGCTCGATCTTGACCTTCAGGTCGTCTTCATTGGCCAGGTCGCACACCCGGATGGCGCGTCGACCGACCTTGTCCTCATAGGCCGGGCCGATGCCGCGCCCGGTCGTGCCGATCTTGGCCCCCGGCGCACTGGCCGCCGCCTCGCGCGCCACGTCCAGCGCCGGATGGATCGGCAGGATCAGGCAGGCGTTGTCGGCGATGGTCAGGATATCGGGGCTGATGGCCACGCCCTGGGCCTCGATCTTCTCGATTTCGCCGACCAGGTGCCAGGGATCCACGACCACGCCATTGCCGATGATCGACGGCTTGCCCTGCACCACGCCGCTGGGCAGCAGGGCCAGCTTGTAGACCTTGCCGTCCACGACCAGCGTATGGCCCGCATTGTGACCGCCCTGGAACCGCACGACCATGTCGGCGCGGTTGGACAGCCAGTCCACGATCTTGCCCTTGCCCTCGTCGCCCCACTGGGCGCCGACCACCGCTACGTTCGCCAAAGTCCGTACTCCGCCTTAGCGTTCTCCTCGGAGAACACGTCAAAACCAGCTGGCGCCGCGTCATCGCGACGATCTGAATGCGGGCGCAGCCTATAGCGAGGGAATCATCCGATGTCGTCCCGAACTGTCGTATTTTACGACAGTTCCCCCACCGCCGTCTCGAACGCCCATTCCAGCCACGGCGTCGCATCGACCACGTCGGCGACCTCGACCGTGCAGCCGCACCACAGCCTCAGTCCCGGCGGCGCATTGCGGTGGGGCTCCATGTCGAACACGGCCGCCTCGCCTTCCAGCAAGGCCTTGAACCGCACGACGAAGGCCTTCTGCGCCTTGGCGTCCAGGGCCGCGATACGCGGGTCGGTGAATTTCAGACAGACCGAGGTGGTCGAGCGGATCTCGGGTCGTTCAGGTAGGAAATCGATCCAGTCGGTCCGCGCCACCCATTCGGCCAGGGCGGCGTAGTTGGCGTCCGTCCGCCGGATCAGTTCGCTCAAGCCGCCGATCCCTTGCGCCCACTCCAGGGCGTCGATCCAGTCCTCGATGGTCAGGATCGAGAAGGTGTTGATCGCCACCCCCTGCCCCAGGGCCCGGTCGAACCCCTTGCCGTCCGTCAGCCGCAGCAGCTTGGGAATGGCCCGATCCGGCCGGTACGTGTCCAGCCGCGCCACCGCGCGCGGCGACAGGGCCATCACGCCGATGCCCGCCTCCCCGCCCAGCGCCTTCTGGAAGCTGAAGGTCACCACATCCAGCTTCTCCCACGGCAAGGCCATGGCGAAGGCGGCCGAGGTGGCGTCGCAGATGGCCAGCCCCTCGCGGTCGTCGGCGATCCAGTCGGCGTCCGGCACGCGCACGCCCGAGGTCGTGCCGTTCCACGGAAACACCACGTCCTTGGACCAGTCGGCCTGGCTCAGGTCGGGCAGCTCGCCCCAGGGCGCCGTCAGCGCCTCGGGTTCCAGCCCCAGATGATCCCTCACGTCCGCCAGCCAGGTCAGGCCGAAATTCTCGAACGCCACCACCTGCACCGGTCGCGCCCCCAGCATCCCCCACAGGGCCGCCTCGACCGCCCCGGTGTCGGACCCCGGCGTATAGACCAGCACATGGCTCTCTGGCACTTCCAGAACCGCCCGCGTCAGCCGCAGGCCATGGGCGAACCGCTCCACCACCTCGGGCGCGCGAATCCCGCGCCCCAGCAGATTCTGCGGCAGGCCCGCCAGACTATAGCCGGGCCGTTTGGCCGTCGGCCCGGCCGAAAACCACGGCCGCGCCGGCTTCACATCAGGCTTTGCGATCATGGCTTTTCCCTTGTGCTGCCGCGCTTGGCGCGGCTTGAGCGCGGCTCAACGCCCCGGCGTATACGGCCGCTTGGCGCGCCAGTCTTCGGCGAATTTAGTCAGGGCCGCGTCTGGCTCGTCCGGCAGGGTCACGACCAGCCGCGCCAGCAGATCCCCGCGCCGCCCCTGGGCGAAGGCCCCGCGCCCTTTCAGCCGCAGCAGCTTGCCCGAGTTGGAGCCGGCCGGAATCGTCATCTGCACCGCGCCCTCGGGCGTCGGCACACGCACCTTGGCGCCCAGCACCGCATCGGGCACCGACACCGGCAGGTCCATGGTCAGGTCCGCCCCGTCGCGTTTGTAGATCGGATGCGGCTCGATCTTCAGTTCAATCAGGGCGTCGCCGTTCTCGGCCCCGCGTCCCGGCGCGCCCTGTCCGCGCAAACGGATGGTCTGGCCGTCCGCCGCCCCCTTGGGAATGGTCACGTCCAGGGTCCGGCCGTCCGAGAACTGGATCCGCTTGGTCGCTCCGGCGATGGCGTCTTCCAGACTGATGTCCAGCGTCGCCTTGACGTCCTGGCCGCGCGCGGTGAAGTCCCGCGCGCCCCTCTGGCGTCCGCCGCCCCCGAACATGCCGAACAGTTCGTCCAGATCGACGCCTTCGAAATTGGCCCGGCCGCCCGGCCCGCCACCGAACCCGCCGGTCGCGCCTCCGAACGGGCTCCCGCCCGGCCGCGCCCCGCCGCTGAAGCCGCGATATTGCTCGTTGCCGTCGTTATCCAACTGGCCGGCGTCAAACTTGGCCCGCTTCTCGGCGTCGCCCAGGATGTCGAAGGCCGCCGTCACCCGCTTGAACTTGTCCTCGGTGATCTTGTCGCCGGGGTTCTTGTCGGGGTGCAGCTCCTTGGCCAGCTTGCGGAACGCCTTCTTGATCTCGTCCGCGCTCGCGCCCTTCGAAACGCCCAGTTCCTTGTAGGGATCGCCTGCCACGTGCGTTGCCGCTCCAACTGAAAACACCAAGAGGCCGTCAGTTAAGCCATGCTCCCGCCCCCGCAAAGGGCCGGACCCGGCATATTTGCTCAGATCAGGCCGATTTCCGCCTCCACGCCCCAGCCGAACCCCTCGCCCCACTGCGCAATGCCGATCCGCGCCGTCGGCGTCACGCCCCCAGGAAAGTCCGCCCCCATATCGGCTGCGGAATACAGGAGCGTCGTCCCTTCGACCTCCATCGTTCGCCGCACGTCTTCGGCGTCCGTCACCCGCACCCGGAACCGCATCGGATCCACCCCCGCAGGCTCCCCGTCCCATCCGTCCCCATACAGGCGCACGCGCGGCGTCCACCGCACCGTCCATCCTTCCGCCCCGGCCTCCACAATCAGCCCCGCCGGCGACCACGGCCGGGCGTACAGGCCCTGCAAGGTGAAGCCGGCCTCGCGAAACCCCGCCCCGCCCGGCGCCGCCCCCGCCGGTCCGACGCGACAGATCAGCGGCAGCCCCCGTTCGTTGCGCCCGATTTCGGCCCGCGCCAGCCGCTCGTCCAGAAACACCGCCACCGATCCCGTCGCAGCCCCCGCCCTCATCTCGACCTCGGTGCCCTGCTGTCCGCGCAACAGGCCCCTCAGCCGCCAGGTGTCCGCCCCGACCAGGGTCGCCGACCGATATTGCACCACCTCCCACCCCGCCGCCGTCTCGACCGCCAGGGCGTTGGCCCCGCCCAGCACCGCCAGCGCCGAGGCGCTCTGCGGCGCCGCCCCCTCGACCCGCACCGTCAGCGCCTGAACCTCGTCCCAGCGATGGCGAACCCCCGGCCCCAGCGGCTGGACCAGAACCCCGACCGTCGCCGCCGTCTCCAAGTCGCCCCGCGCCGTCAGAGTCTCCGCCCCGGCCCCGGCGTGCAGCCGCATCGGCCGCCACGGCTCGGCCGCCGCCGCCACGACCGGCCGCCCGTCGTCCTCGCCCCCCATCAGGGGCGGCAGGTCCATCACCCGCACGAAAGGCGCCCCGACTACGGCCAGCACTTCGCCGCCGCGCCCGCCGCCCTGATCCTCAAAGGTCCGCCGGACCCCGACCGGCTCCAGCACCGCCGACGGCGCCTCGTCCGCCGTCGTTCGCGTCACCCGCCAGTCGCCCTCGCGGCCCTCCAGCCGCACCACATCTCCCGGCTCCAGCCGCAAGGCCTCCAGCGGCCCCAGCGCCAGGGTCGTCGTCTCCGCCCCAGCCCCGTCCAGGGCCCGCTCCGCCGCCGCCCGCGCCAGACCGCCCCCGCACGCCAGCGGCAGATCCAGATCGACCCCGCCGCCGGTCGCGGGCTCACCGATGTCCGTCCGCACGACCACCGCCCCGGTCTGATAGTCGGCCGTCTCGTCGATAAACCGCACCCGCGCCTCGCCGGGCCGCGGCTCCAGCGCGCGCGTCGCCGTCTCCGCCGCCCCCTGTTCCGGCAGGGCCAGGGCCGCGCGCGTCAGGTCGGCGCAGGTCGCCGTCCGCCCCAGCACCGCCACCCGCCCGTCCCGCTCGGCCGCCACCGCGTCGAACGCCGCCAGCAGCGGTTCCAGCGCATCGCGGGTCCGCATCGGCCGGTCGATCACATAGCCGGCCGCCGCCCCCTCGACGCCCTCAACCGCCCTCTCGTCCGCCGCCAGACCGCCGCGCGCCAGCACCGCCGCGATCAGGTCGCGCCCGTCCCCCGCCAGCCGTCCGTTCAGCCAGTGCCCGGCCCGCCACGCCCCTGCATCCGCCCAGACGTCCCCCCGCGCCGGAAAGGCCGGATAGGGACGCGCGTCCCAGCACCAGGCGTCCGCCCCCGCCAGCATCGGCCCGCCATAGACCGCCGACACCGGATTGTTCACGGCCGCCGCATAATGACTCAGCACCGCCTCCAGCGCCGCCCGCTGCACCGCGTCGTCGCGCGCCCCGGTCGATCCCGGCGGCAGGCGGCTCTCGCTGCTCTTGGGGTCCTGAAACAGGTTCGGCGCATTGCCGCCCCGGTCCACCGCCGCACAGCCGAACTCCGACAACCGCACCGGCTTCATGCCGGGAACCCAGGCCGTCGGCGTCGCCGCCCGCACACCGCCCGGCCGGTCATGATGAAGGTTCGACCACCACCCCTTCAGGTCCTTGGGCCGGAACAGCCAGTCCTCGCCATGCGCCGTATCGACGATGGGGGTCCTTGCCTGCGCCGCCCGGTCGGCCTCGCCTGCATAGAACCAGTCGAACCCCTCGCCGCCCGCGACGCCCGCCGCCAGATAGGCCGGGTCCGCCGCCCCATCGAACACCGCGGAATCCACCCCGCCGTCGCCCTCGCGCCAGTCGGTCAGAGGAGGATACCAGTCGATGGACACATGATCGATGGTCTCATCGGCCCACAGCGGGTCCAGATGAAACACCACCTCCCCGCCCGTCTGCCGCCCGAAATATTCGCTCCAGTCGGCCGCATAGGACAGTTTCACCCCCGGCCCGACCACCGCCCGGCACTCCGCCGCCAGCGCCCGGAACTGTTCGACCGCCGGAAAGCCCCCGGCCGCATCCCGCGTCCAGGTCACCCCCCGCATCTCCGACCCGATCAACAGGCCGTCCGCCCCCTCCTCGGCGGCGATCCGGGCATAGTGCAGCGCCATCCGCCGCAGCCCCCAATCGTCCGCCCCGCCGAACAGGGCCGCGATCTCCGCTGTCGCCCCCGCCCCGTCCACGCCCGCCACCCGTCCGCGCCACGGATAGCCTGGGCAGTCCATGAAGACGAACGGATACAGCGTCACCTCCAGCCCCCGCGCCTTCAGCTCGCGGATCGCCTGTCGCACGCTCTCGTCCGACGGCGTCCCGCCATAGGCCGGGGCAGATCCTCCCCCGCTGGGGGAGGTGTCGGCGAAGCCGACGGAGGGGGCCCGACTGACCTCGTACGCCTCATGCCTTTCCACTCCCGCCACCGACCAGTCCATCGGTTCGGTCGGCTTGTCGCGCCGCTCCACCCCCGGCCGCACCCGGCAACGCCCGGCCCGCAGATCATCCCCGAACCATCCCACCACCAGACTGACCCGTTTCAGGTTCGGCAGCTGCGCCTGCAGCTGGTCCAGCGACACGACCAGGTCCGCCCGGCCCTCGCCGTTGTGGACATTCTCCGCCGCCGTCCGCGTCAACCCCTCGCGCCGCATCACCGTCTCGGTCGCCAGGGCGAACTCCCCCGCGCCGGGGATCAGACACACCCCCTCCAGCATATCCTCCAGCCGCGCCTGTTCCCCGCGCGGTCGCCGGAACACCTCGAAACTCAACTGCGGAACCCGGTCCCCGAACGGCCCCAACGGCAGGTCCTCGAACACCACATAGGCCGTGCCCCGATAGGCGGGCGCCGCCCCTTCGACCGCCTCGATCAGCGGATCGGGCGTCTGGTCCTCGCCCCCGCGATACACCCGCATCGCCACGCCGTTCAGGTCCATCAGCCGTCCGTCGGCCCAGACCCGGCCGATCCCATCGATCTCCCCCTCGCACAGGGCCACGGCGAAACTCAGCGAATAGACATAGTCGACCGTCTTCGGCCCGCCCTTGCCCGCCTGTCCCCTGGCCTTGTCCTCCAGGAACCGCGCCGCCCAGATCACCTGACCCGTCACCCGCGCCCGCCCGAACACACAGGCCATCGGCGCCCCCTCCGCCGTCCCCTGCACCTTCAGGGCCTCCAGCCTCGGCCCGACCTGCCGCGCCGGCGACAGCGACCCGACCACCCGATTGTCGATCGCCCGCCCGATCGTCGCCCCGATCACCCGCCCGACCGGCCCCCCGACCGACTGCCCCACCGCGCTCAGTACGACTTGCGCCATCTACGCCTCCTCAAGGAAACCGGAACACGGCGACCAGCCTTCGCCGCCACCACGTCCCCATCCAGCTCTCCACCACCGCCCGTCCCCAATAGGCGTGGATCATCCTCGGCTCCGGCCCGCCGCAGTCGCTCAGGATGGCGCAGTGTTTCGCCGCCGCCCCCGGCGACATCCGGAACAGCAGCACATCCCCCGCCCGCATCGCCTCGACCGGGACCGGCCTCAACCACCGCCCCGCCGCCTCCAGCAGGGTCTCGCGCCCGCCGGTCTCGGCCCAGTCCGGCGAATAGGCGGGCAGCCCCTCCGGCTCCTCCCCCACCACTTCGCGCCACACCCCGCGCACCAGCCCCAGACAGTCCGCCCCCACGCCCTTCATGCTGGCCTGATGCCGATACGGCGTCCCCAGCCAGGCCCGCGCAACAACCACCGCCGCCGCACGCGCCTCTCCCTCCCCCTGCGGGGGAGGGGGGTCGAGCCGGAGGCGAGACCGGGTGGGAAGGGCCAGGCGACCCGCGTCCGCTGCCCCTGCCGCCCCCACCCCGTCATCGCTGCGCGCTGACGCCCCTCCCCCGCAGGGGGAGGGAGAAATCACCGTCGTCGCTCCCCTCACCGCCGGCTCCCGCCGTCGTTCCGCGCGCCTCCCGCCGGATAGGCCGTCAGGAAGTCATCCCCCGGCACGTCCGCGAACCCCCGGAAATTCACTCCATTCCCGAACGTCCCGACACAGGTCTCCCACCGCTTGTCACAGCGCCGCCCCGCCGCCGCGATCCCGCAGCGTTCATCCCCCAGCCGCGCGTCGCACATCCGGCCATAGGTCCGCCCGACCACCCGCTCCAGCTTCGCCAGCGGCCCTTCCAGATCGGCCAGGAACCGCCCCTCCTCGCGGCGTATTCGCGCCAGGGTTCCGGCCCACAGCCGCACCTTCAGGCTCGGCTCCGACCAGTCCACCCGCCACAGCTCGACCTTCGCCCCGTCGAACAGGCCCGCCGCCACATCCGCCTCGGTGATCGCCGCCTCATCCAGCGCGCCCGCCGCCGAAACAGCGCCCGCCGCCAGGCCCACGGCGCTCTCCGCCGCCCCCGCCGTCCAGCCGCTCCCGGCCCGACAGACCAATCCGTCCACCACAAGGTCGCGGTCATGATCGGTGAACCCCGTCACCGCCCCGTCGGCCCGCTCCAGCCGCCAGACATGACAAAGCCTCGCCGCCCCGCTCTCGATGCGGGCGGCCATTTCGTCCGGTATGTCTCTCATCGTCACCTCTGTCGTGAGGGCGTGACTCGTGAATCGTGAATCGTGAATCGTGAGCGGCGGCCTCCCGAGCCACGCCGCCCCTCTCCTCGCCATCCACCACTCACCATTCACCCGCTTCAGACCCGCACCTCGATCAGCGGAACGGCCGCCATCCGCCCGGCGTCGAAACTCTCCAGGGTCGTCTCGATCCGGTCCGTGTCGAACCGCACCGGGGTGTCGAACTGAAAGCCCGCCGTCACCGCAGCGCCCGCCGCCGGCGCGACCGCCAGGCTCACCGCCCCGGTCGCCGCGTCCACCGCAAAGCCCGAAGTCTCGACGCCCCCGACCGCGACCCTGACCGTCCCCTCGACCGGCTTGACGATCGACCGCTCCACGTCGCCATAGGCCTTGATCAGCGGGAACACCGTCCGCACCCCGTCGCCGACGCCCAGCGCCTGATCCCCCGCCGAGACCGTCCCGCTGGGCGCGCACGACTTGAAATCGGCGAAGTCCTTGAACCGGAACCCGTACAGCCGCCCCCGCCGCGCCTCGAAGAAGGCGATCAGCGCCGCCATGTCGTCCAGCGACCTCAGGTTCGCCCCGATCAGATACCGCCGACGCCCCATCGCCCAGGGGCTGGACCGCCGCTCGAATCCGGAGCCCAGGGTGGTGATCTCCGTCCTTCGCTCGACCCCGCCGGTCGAGCCGAAGGCCAGCCGCGCGGGCAGCCGCACCTCATGGAAGTCCATCCGAACCTGTCCCCTGTTTCACTTGTTCGCAGAGCGCCGCTCGTCCATGCTCGCCCCATCGCGGCCGCAATGGCCGTATCGAGACGGGAGCGAAGACTTGCGCGGCGAAATCCTCAGCTATGACACCACGGCCGGAGCCGGCCTGATCAGCGGCGACGACGGCGTGCGCTACAGTTTCGTCTCATCCAGCCTTCAGTCGCCGGCCGTGCCCGCCGCCGGCGTCCGCGTCGATTTCGTGCCCGAGGGTGAAGAGGCGACACAGATCCTGATCCTGGCCGGCGCCCCCTCGACCGTCGGCGTCGCCGGCGGCCTATCCGCCTCGACCGACACCACCCTCGCCGGCTTTGACTGGCAGAAGCTGTTCCTGTCGTTCGAGGGCCGCGTCCGTCGTAGCCATTTCTGGATCGGCTGGCTGGTCCTGCTGGGCGTCAATGTGGTCATCAGCTGGATCCCCGTCATCAACCTGCTCGGCTTCGTGCTGATCTGGCCGAACCTCGCCATTTCGGTGAAGCGCCTGCACGACATGGGCAAGACCGGCTGGCTGGTCGCCATCCCCTGGGTCGCATCGACCGTCTTCCTGATCATCGGCTTCTTCATGGTGATGGGCGCCGCCATCGCCGGCGGCGTGGGCGCCGACTATTACGAGAACAATCCCGCCGCTCTCTTCGCCATGATGGGACCGGCCGTGGGCGCCTTCGTCCTCGCCGCCCTGGTCCCCCTGGCCTTCCTGCTGTGGATCGGCCTGGTGGAAGGCGATCAGGGCGACAACCGCTTCGGCCCGAACCCCAAGAGCGAATAGCCTCATTGCCTGAGTGACTTCAGCGCCGCCCCGTCCTCGACGGGGCGGCGTTTCTACATCCGCCGCGCCCCCAGGCTGACCGCCCGCGCCAGCATCTGGGCGATCTGGGCCTCGGAGCGCAGCAGGGCCGGGGCCCCGCCGTCCACCGCCACATTGACCGTCACTCCGCCGCCAGAGACGGGGCCGACCTCGCCGCCGGTCGCCGGGCGAAACACCTCCGGCCCGCGCTCCCCGACCAGATAGGCTGCACCGCCCAGCACCGGCCCCCCGTCGGCCCGCGCCCCGCCGAAACTGCTTATCGCCGCCTGGATCGCCGCGCTCAGTCCGCCGCCCGATCCGCCCGACCCCGCCGCCGCGTTGACCGCATCCAGCACCGCCTTCGCCAGTTCCGACAGCGACACCTCCCCGTCCGCCGCCGCCCGCGCCAGCGACCGGGTCAGACTGTCGCCCGCCCGTCCGAACGCCGCCTCGATCGCATTGGCCGCATCCTCGGCCGGGCCTTTCAACGCCTCCAGCGCCGCCCCGGCCTCGGCGGTCTTCAGCGGCAGATCCTCGATCCCGCCGCGCCCGAATTCATCCGTCATCCGGCCAGTCCTCCATCAGCTTCGTCAGCCCCGCCCGACCCATCGGCGCCGTTCCGCGCGGCGCCGCGGTCAGCATCCGCCACTCCTTCAGCGACAGCCGCCAGAAGGCCTCCGGCGCTATTCCCATCCGCATCGCCGCCCACAGCATCTCGCCCCACGGTGTCTGTGCAGACGTCACCGCGCCGCCGCCTCGAACGCCGCCGCCACCGCCCGCGCCGCCTCGCGCGGCTCGACCCCGGCCACATCCGGCGCCGTCTCTCCGCCCCCGCGCAGCACCGCCGCCAGCACCACCATCAGATCCCGCGCCGACAGAGCCTTCATCCGCTCCGCCGCCGCCGCCAGTCCCTCGACCCCCAGCCCGGTCTCGATCTCCGCCAACGCGCCCAGGGTCAGACACACCCGACGCCGCACCCCGCCCAGCACCACCGCCCCCTCCCCGCGCGCGCCAATCTCCCCCCCTTGGGGGGAGAGGGCCGCCCCGCGGCCCGAGGGGGGCCAGTTCCCGCCGCTCATATCGCCGAAAACCCGATCTCGCCCGCGCTGGCCAAACTCAGCGCAAAGGTCGCCTCCTCCTCGTGCTCGCCGGCGTATTCCAGCGCCGCCACCAGGAACGGCCCCTCCAGCACGCCGAAGTCCGGCACCACCAGCCGCTCGCCCTTCTGCGCCCCATAGACCAGCGCCCCCGACGGCCGCGCCGCATTGTCCAGCAGGGCCTTGTTCCAACTCGCGTCGCAGTCGCTCGTCCTCTTCGGGGTCGTAGATCCGTCCACCCATCCCGTCCTCTTCGCTGTCTTCGGCCTCGACGCGCGGGCGGATCGCGTCCACCAGCTTGGCGGCGCGCGCAATCACCCCGGCGCGACGCGCCAGCTTTTCCGCCTCATCCAGGGTCTCGGGTTCCTCGCTGCAGATCATGTCGGTCGCACGCTCGACCGCCGTCTTCAGCCGTTCGAACAGGGACGCCAGCCAGCGGCCGCCCGTTCCCGTCTCTTCGCCTTTTCCCGCCATGCCCAAACCATAACGCACCAGCGTCCTCAGGCTGGAAACTCGCCCCGAGAAAAGCATAAGCGTTTGTATTTAAGCGATTTGGACCAGCGTCATTGTAACAGTTGACGCCGAAAGCCCGACATAACCGGCCTCAAGCAGCGCGAGGCGCGATAGGCCAGCAAAACGCCCTACCCGCGTTCGACCGCCCACTCCGGCGCCTCGAAATCCAGCGCATCCTCCGGCTCGGCCAGCGACAGCTCCGAGATGGTCTGCCCCCGCACCGACACCCCGGCCGTATGCACCGTCTCCGGATCGCCCGAGACCAGCGGATGCCAGGCCGCGAGCGGCCGCCCCTCGTGCAACCGGCGATAGGCGCAGGACTTGGGCATCCACGCCAGGGCCTGGATATTGTGCGGCGTCAGCTTGATGCAGTCCGGCACCTGGGCCTTGCGGTTCGCATAGTCGGCGCAGGTACAGGCGGCGGAATCGAACAGTTTGCAGTGGACCCGCGTCGGGATCACCGCGCCCGAATCCTCGTCCTCGAACCGGATCACGCAGCACAGGCCGCACCCGTCGCACAGTCCCTCCCACTCGGCCGTGGACATCTCGACCAGGGTCTTGGTTTCCCAATAGGGCTGAAGCGGGGACGGAACGGGGATCATGGGACGGCGCGCCTAATCGGTGGATGCGGCGATCAGATGGCGGCCGCGACTTGGACCGGCCCATAGCATCCCTGTTTCGACAGGTCTCTCCGTTCGCCCACGCCCCCGGCTCAGTGACCGACGGTCTTTGAGAACAGGTTGATCACCACCACCCCGCCGATGATCATCGCCAGGCCCGCGATCGCCGGCCAATCCAGCCTCTGGCGGAACGCGACCGCCCCGATCACCGAGATCGCCACCACCCCCAGACCGCTCCAGATCGCATAGGCGATCCCCACCGGCATCTGTTTCAGCGCGACCGACAGCAGATAGAAGGCCAGGCCGTAGCAGACCGCCATCCCCGCCGTCGGCCAGGCCTTCGTGAACTGCTGGCTCTGCTGCAACAGGGTCGTGCCCACGACCTCCAGCCCGATGGCCCCCAGCAGGGCGGCCCAGGTTATGGGGCTCACGCCTCGTTGGCCGTGATCAGATGGCCGGGCGTCAGCAGCGACAGCAGGGCCCGCCGCTGGTCCAGCGACACCGCATGCGTGCCGAAGATGTCCGACATCCACAGTCCGTCCGCGATAAGCCTCAGCATCAATGCGTCGTCCGCGCCGACCGGGTCGCTGGGATCGTCGATCTTCACCTTGGCGATCCAGCCGTTCCAGCGTTGCGCCAGTGTGGGTTCGATGGCGCAGGCGGCCATGACAACCCGTCCGATGCTGATGTCCTGAGGCGTGAAGGGCTCGATCACCGTGGCCCGCAGATAGGCCCGCGCATTCCGGCCATAGGGCTCCGGGTCCCGGGCCGCCTCGGCCAGGACGCTGTCGGTGTGCATTTCCCCCAGATGGTCGATCATCCCCTCCAGCAAGGCGATCTTGCTGGGGAAATGGTGCAGCAAGGCCCCCTTGCTGACCGTCGTCCGCGCCGCCACCGCATCCAGGGTGAAGCCCGACGCCCCCAGTTCGGCGGCGACTTCCAGCGCCTTTTCGATGATTTCGGCCCGGGTGTCGTCGGGGGCGCGGCGGCGTGTCGTGATGTCCATGACCGCTACATACCGTCTGGACGGTATCTGTCAAATCCCAAAGGCCGTGGCGGATCGAGCGTCCCTCCTCTATATGGCCGCCAATGGCAGCCAGACCCCCCCTCGTCGCACTCAAGGACGTCCGCCTTCAGGACGGCCAGCGCCCCCTCTTCGACGGCGTCGACCTCGCGGTCGAACCGCGCAGCCGCGCGGCCCTCGTCGGCCGCAACGGCGCCGGCAAGTCCACCCTGATGAAGGTGGTCATGGGCCTGATCGAGCCCGACAGCGGCGACCGTTCGGTCCAGTCCGCCGTCCGTTTCGCCTATGTGCCGCAGGAACCGGAAATCACCGGCGAAACCCTTCTGGACTACGCCTCGTCCGGCGAGGCCGAGACCTGGACGGCCGAGAGCTGGCTGGCCACCTTCGGCCTGGATCCCGAGAAATCGACCCAAGGCCTGTCCGGCGGCGAGACCCGACGCGCCGCCCTGGCCAAGGCCTTCGCCGAAGAGCCCGACCTGCTGCTGCTGGACGAGCCGACCAACCACCTCGACATCCTGGCCATCGAACTGCTGGAGAACGAGCTGATCCAGGCCCGGTTCGCCCTGCTGGTCGTCAGCCACGACCGCGCCTTCCTGAACCGCGTCACCAATACGGTCCACTGGCTGGAGAACCGCCGCGTCCGCACCCTGAACAAGGGCTTCGTCGAGTTCGACGAATGGTCGACCAAGGTGCAGGAGGAGGAAGCCGAGGCCCTGCGCCGCCTGACCAAGACCATCGAGCGCGAGACCGTCACCTTCTACTCCTCCATCACCGCCCGCCGCAGCCGCAACGAGGGCCGCGCCCGCTCGCTGGACGCCCTGCGCGCCGAACGCGCCGAAAAGATGAAGGACGCCCCGCGCGAACTGTATCTGGGCGTCGATTCCGGCGGCACGTCGGGCAAGCTGGTCGCCGAGATCAAGGGCGTATCCAAGGGCTTCGCCGGCCGCACCCTGTTCAAGGACCTGACCACCCGCATCATGCGCGGCGACCGCCTGGGCGTCGTCGGCCCCAACGGGGCGGGCAAGACCACCCTGGTCAAGACCCTGCTGGGCGAGCTGGCCCCGGACGAGGGCACGGTCCGCATGGGCTCCAATCTGGAATCCGTCTATCTGGATCAGTCGCGCGAGGGGCTGAAGTCGGACATGACCCTGTGGGACGCCCTGACGCCGGGCGGCGGCGACAGCATCCTGGTGCGCGGCGTGTCCAAACACGTCGCCGCCTACGCCAAGGACTTCCTGTTTTCAGAGGCCCAGCTGCGCCAACCGATCTCGACCCTGTCGGGCGGCGAACGCAACCGCCTGCTGCTGGCCCGCGCCCTGGCCAAGCCGGCCAATCTGCTGATCCTCGACGAACCGACCAACGACTTGGACATGGACACGCTCGACAAGCTGGAAGAGCTGCTCGAGAACTATGACGGCACCCTGATCCTGGTCAGCCACGACCGCGACTTCATCGACCGGCTGTCCACCTCGACCCTGGCCCTGAACGGGCGCGGCGACATCGTCGAGACCCCCGGCGGCTGGACCGACTTCATCCGCCAGAACCCCGGCTTCCTGCGCCCCGGCGCCAATCCCCGCCCTCAGGACAAGGCCGCCGCCCAGCGCGCCGCCGAGGCCCCGCCCCCCGCTGTCGCCGCCAAGAAGGTCGGCAAGCTGACCTTCAAGGACGCCCACCGCCTGAAGGAGCTGGAGGCCCTGATCGACGCCCTGCCCGGCCAGATCGCCAAACACGACGCGACGCTGGCCGACCCCGGCCTCTACGCCCGCGACCCCAAGGCCTTCGACGCCGCCATGAAGGCCGCCGACAAGGCCCGCGCCGACCTGGAATCCGCCGAACTGGAATGGCTGGAGCTGGAAGAGAAGAAGGCGGCCCTGGCGAGCTAGCCTTCCTTTTCGTCGTCGCCTTCCGCGGGGGTCTTTGATCCCCCGCGGCGGTTCTGAGCCACGCCCACGGCGATGAAGGCGACGAGGCCGAAGGCGAACCACAGGCCGAAATCCTTGGTCAACAGGCCGATCAGCCCGAAGATCAGAAGCACGCCGAACGGAGTGAGCTTTTTCATGGCGTCGACCTTATGGCGGATTTCAGCGTTTGGCGAGTTGGCCGGCGCCGCCGCCCCTTGAAACCAAACCCGCCGTCACCCACTCCACTGACATGACCCTGCGCACCCATGTCGTCGATTTCGCCCCCGCCCAGCAGGCGGCCGTGCGGCGGATCAACGCTGTCCTGGCCCGGGCGCCGCGCCTGCGCACCGACGCCTGGCGGATCGACGCCGGGCAGCGGCTGTCGCTGTGGCTGGACGCGGCGGCCGGGGCGATCACCGTGCCGCGCCTGCGCAAGCGCGGCGTCACGGTCGAGATCGTGCAGACGGAAGGCGACCAGCCCGTGCCCTTGCGCATCCTGCGGCCCGAAGGTCCGCCTCGCGCCGTCATCCTGGACATCCACGGCGGCGGCTGGGTGCTGGGCAGCGCCGGGCTGAACGACCGGCTGAACGCCCATCTGGCCCGCCACGGCTTCTGCGTCGTCTCGGTGGACTATCGCCTGCTGTCCGAGCGGCGCGGAATCTATATCGAGGCCGCCATATCCGACTGTCTGGCCGCCGCCCACTGGACCGTCACCAATGTGGACCGGCTGGGCGCGGCGACCGTCTTCCTGACCGGCGAATCCGCCGGCGCCCATCTGGCGGCCCTGACCGCCGTGGCCCTGCGCGACCAGGGGCTGATCGACCTGGTCAAGGGCTGCGTCTTCACCTACGGCGTCTTCGACCTGTCGGGCACGGAAAGCGTCCGCTCGGCCGATCCCGACACCCTGCTGTTCAACGGTCCCACGATGCAGGCCGACCTGGCCCGCCTGGCGCCCGAGCGCGACGAGGCGGGCCTGCGCCGTTCCGACGTCTCGCCCCTGTACGCCGACCTGACCGGCCTGCCGCCCGCCCTGTTCCTGGCCGGCGAATACGACCCGCTGTTCGAGGACAGCCTGTTGATGGCGACCCGCTGGGGCGAGGCGTCCGAGGCCGACCTGATCCGCGTGCCGGAAGTCCCCCACGGCTTCCTGCATTTCGGCGGCCCGGCCGCGCGGGGGGCGCGGGGGGCCGTCCGCGCCTGGCTCAACGGACGCCTGAAGTCATAAGGAAAATTCCCGATTGTAGGACTGAGGGATTTCACCTACCTCCAGAGACTTGAGCGCCGCGTGATGCGGGCATTGGGGGAGAAGTAAGCCTTTGAACCCGGACCTGTTTCGTCGCCCCCCCTTTGGCTATGGTCTGGCGATCTGCATCTGGCTGACGGCGCTCGGGATCCGCATGGCCCTGGCCGACTGGTTCCCGCCCGGCTTCCCCTATCTGACCTTCTTCCCGGCCGTGGTGGTCGTGGCCTATTTCGCCGGACTGTGGCCCGCGATCCTGACTGCCGTCCTGTCAGGTCTCAGCGCCTGGTGGTTCTGGATCGGCGCGCCCGGTTTCGACTGGAGCTTGGCGACGGGGATGGCCCTGGCCTTCTACGTCTTCGTCATCGCCGTCGACATCTTCTTCATCATCGGCATGAACTCCGCGACCGACAATCTGCGGCGCGAGGTGGCGCGCAACGCCGCCCTGGCCGAGAGCCGCGACCTGCTGCTGAAAGAGGTCCAGCACCGCGTCTCCAACAATATCCAGGTGGTCAGCGCACTGCTGCGGCTTGAGGCCGGGATGTCGAAGGATCCCGCCGCCCGTCGCGCCCTCTCCGACGCCTCGGCGCGCACCGCCATGATCGCCAATGTGCAGCGCAGCCTGCTCGACGCCGACGGCGCGGCGGCGCCCTTCGACGACCTGGCGCGCCGGCTGGTCTGCGACGCCCTGAACGCCGCCGGCCGCACCGACGTGGCCGTCGTGGTCGAGGAAGCCCGGCACGCCCTGACGGCGGACGAGGCCACGCCGGTCGTCCTGATCCTGCTGGAATGCGTCAACAACGCCCTGGAACACGCCTTCCCCGACCGCCCCGGCCGCATCCACGTCCGCCTGTATGAGCAGGGGGCGGAACGCCGCCTGGAGGTGCGCGACGACGGCGCCGGACCGCCGCCGGGCTTCGATCCCGCCAAGGGACGCAGCCTGGGCCTGCGCATCGTCCTCGGCCTGACGGATCAGCTTCACGGCCGCTTCAGCATCGTCGACGCCGCCCCCGGCGCCCTGTGCGTTCTCAGCTACCCAAAGCCCGCCGCGCACTGACGTCGCGTTTCTGTGGACAACACAAACCGCTGATATGCCAAGGCGAATTTGATCCGTCCACCGATGTTCACAGGCTTGTCCACCGCCGCCGGGCCAATCGTGCACATCGGGGCGAGTTCGGGCGCTTGCCTCATACCGGGTTTCGCGAGAACGTCAACGGGCCGAGGGACACGGCGGCGCGGAAATCGGGGGAGACCCCGGCCTCAAGCGAACCGGCCCGGCTCTCCGACCCGGCGTGATCGGGCGATCTTCGGATCGTAACGTGCGCCAGGCGGGATCCACGGCCCCGGTCTTCGACGGTCTCAGGATCGACGAAAGGCGGGGAACCGGATCGGGATCGACGGACGACGCGGCCGCAAGGCCGTGGAACGCCAGAGACCCGGAGCGCGACAGGATACAGCCGACCGCCCTTTCGGGTTCGCTTGAAACGGCGCTGAGGCCAGGGTCCGACCCAGCCGGCCAAGTCCAACCCGGACTTGGCGAGGGGACGAAGTCGACGGGTTTCCCGAACGCTTCGTCCCCTCGCTCAATTGGGGCCGAATTCACAGACTTACGCTAGACAGACGCCGCCCCATCTGCACCCATGCCGTGCAGTTGGAGATCGTCATGCGCGCATTACAGACCGCCCTGTGCATCCTGGCCGCCGGCGCCGTAACGACGGCCGGTTCGGCGAAGGCCGACCCACGGCTGCAGGACGCGGGGCCGCCCCCTCCGACGCCCTCGCCCATCAGCGTCAGGCCCGCCGTCCTGATCGGGCCGGCCCCGTCGGTCGAGACCACCATCCTGCAGCTGCCGCAGGCCGAAGCGACGTGCGAAGGCCTCGCGGTTCAGCCCCTCTACGCCGACGACCTGCCGGCGCAGCAGGCCGCGCGACGGGGGATGTCCGACGCAGAGACGATCCTGGCCTTCTCGGTCGCGTCGGATGGGCGCACGGTGGATATCCGTCCCGCCGACGCAGCCCCCGCAGCCTTCGACACCCTGCAGGCCGGTCTCGCCGCCTGGCGGTTTCCCGCCCAAGCGCGCAAGGATTGCCGCCTGACGATCCGCTGGCGCAGCGTTCGACTGGACGAGGCGGAAGTCCCGGACCTGCTGAACTATTTCGCCGTCACCCGGACCACCGGGGCCCTGCGCGACGCCGTGGCGAAACGCCTGGGCGGACAGGGCGCCGACTGCGGCGACCGGTTCGGCGGCCGCCGACCGGACACGGTTGTGTTTCCCGACTTTGAAAAAGGGCGCAAGCCCCCGCCCGGCGGTCGCAGTTGGTCCGTGACCCGCTGGAACATCGACGCCGATGGCCGCGCGACCGACGTCGAGACTCTCGGCTCGTCCGGCGACGTAGACCTGGACTCCGAGGCTCGCCGTGCGGCGGCCGAGACCCGGATGCAGCCCGGACCGGCCCGGACCGGCTGTGTCTACAATCTCTATCGCTCGGGCGGGACCCTCGCGGCTCCGCCGCTAACGCCGGAAGATCAGCGTGAAGACCCGCTGCAGCAATGCCCGCCGGCCGTCGCAGACCGGTTCGCCGTTCGGGCCAATCCCGTATTTCCGACCGTCTTCAACGAGCGCTCCATCGAGGGCTGGGCGTTGATCCGCTTCGACATCGCTCCCTGGGGCCAGATCGGCAACGTCTCGGTGATCGAGGCCCAGCCGGCCGCCGCCTTCGGCGTCGACGCCCTGCGGCTGGTGCAGTCGAGCCAGGCCACGCCGGGGTTCGAGGCCGGCGTCCGGTGCGTTGTTCCCGTCCGCTACAAGCTGCAGGACGAGACGGTCGCGCCCGACGTGGATCAGAACTGAACCCCCGCCTTCCCAAGGCCTGCATCCCCTCGTAAAGCAGGGCCATGATCCAGCTTGGGAATCGCCTGCTGACCCGTCGCCGCGCCCTGCTCGCGGGCGGCGCGGCCGTGGTCGGGGGGGCGGCGCTGGGCCTGCGCGCCTGCGACCGCTCAGAGGCGCCGGTGGATGAACAGGGCCGGGTGCGGCTGCGTTTCGCCACCGACTGGCGGGCTCAGGCCGAACAGGGCGGCTTCTATCAGGCCCTGGCGACCGGCGCCTATGAGAAGCGCGGCCTGAACGTCCAGATCGTTCAGGGCGGGCCGGGCGTGAACGTGCCGCAATTGCTGGCCTCGGGCGCGGTCGAACTGGGCATGGGGTCCAACAGCTTCATCCCGATGAACCTGGTCGCGGCAGGGGCGCCCGTTAAGGCCGTCGCCGCCTTCTTCCAGAAGGACCCCCAGGTCCTGATCGCCCACCCGGACCCCGCGCTGGAGACCATCGCCGATCTGAAGGGCCGGCCCTTCCTGCTGGCCGACGCCTCGATCAACGCCTTCTGGGTCTGGCTGAAGGCCAAATACGGCTTCACTGACGACCAGGTGCGCAAATACACCTTCAACCTGGCGCCCTTCCTGGCCGACGAGCGGGCGGTGCAGCAGGGCTATCTGACCAGCGAACCCTACACCATCGAACAGGAGGCCGGGTTCGAGCCCAAGGTCTTCCTGCTGGCCGACGAAGGCTATCCCTCCTACGCCGCCATGGTCCTGGCGCCCAACGCCTTTGCGCGGGACAACGCCACGGCCCTGCGCAGCTTCATCGCCGCCTCGGCCGAGGGTTGGCGCGACTATCTGCGGGGCGATGCGGCGCCGGGCGACGCCCTGATCCGCAAGGACAATCCGGAAATGACCCAGGCCATCCTGGACCAGGCCCGGCAGAAGCTGCGCGACAACGCCATCGTCGACGGGGGCGACGCCGCCCTGTACGGCCTGGGCGCCATGACGGCCGACCGCTGGCAGGCCTTCTTCGAGGTGGTCAGCCAGGCGGGGGTGTTCGACCCCGGCCTGAACTGGCGCGAGGCCTTCACCGACAACTATCTGCCGGGCCGTGGCTGATCCCATCGCCGCGCTGCGGGGGGTCGTCGTCAACTGGCCCGGCCGCGCGCCGCTGGGCCCCATCGACCTGAGCGTGGCGCGGGGCGAGATCGTCGCCCTGGTCGGGGCCTCGGGTGCCGGCAAGTCCACGACATTGCGCCTGCTGGCGGGGCTTCAGACGCCCAGCCGGGGCGAGGTGATCCGCGCCCTGGGGGTCGGCCGCACCGGCTTCGTCTTCCAGAGCCCGACCCTGATGCCCTGGGCCGAGGCCCTGACCAATGTGGCCCTGCCGCTGGAGCTGGCGGGCGTGGCCCGGCCCCAGGCCCGTTCGCGCGCGGCCCAGGCCCTGGGCGCGGTCGGCCTGGGCGACCGGCTGGACGCGCGGCCGTCGCAGCTGTCGGGCGGCATGGCGATGCGCGTCGCCCTGGCCCGCGCCCTGATCACCGCCCCGGACCTGCTGTTGCTGGACGAACCCTTCGCCGCCCTGGACAGCGTCACCCGCCGCCGCCTGATCGAGGATCTGCACACCCTTTGGGGCGCCGCCGAGCCCCGGCCCGCCATGGTCTTCGTCACCCATGATGTCGAGGAGGCCGTCTATCTGGCCCAGCGGGTCGTGGTGCTGGACGCCGCCACCGGGCGGCCCGTCGCGGACCTGCCGACGCCCGGCCCCCTGCCCCGCCCCGCCCGCTGGCGCGCCGATCCCGCCTATCGCCAGACGGTCGAGGCGGTCGCCGACGCCCTGGAAGCCGCCATGGCTCCCAAAGCCGAGACGACGGCATGAGACGCCTGACTGATCTGGCCCCGCCGCTGGTCCTGGCCGTCCTGCTGCTGGCGGGGTGGGAGGCGGCCTGTCGCCTGCTGGACCTGCCCGTCTATTTCCTGCCGCCGCCCAGCGCGGTGGCCGTGGCCCTGGTCGAGGCGGGGCCGCGTCTGGCCGCCTCGGCCTGGATCACCTTCGGCATGGCGGTTCAGGCCCTGGTCCTGGCCGGGCTGGTCGGCGGGGGGCTGGCCCTGGCGGTGTCGCTGCACCCGGCGGCCGAGCGGGCCGTGCGGCCCCTGGCCGTGGCGCTTCAGGTCACGCCGGTCGTGGCCGTGGCCCCCCTGGTGCTGATCTGGGCCGGGCTGGACCACGCCGACCGGGCCGTGGTGGCCCTGGCGGCCGTCGTCGCCTTCTTCCCGCTGTTCTCGGGAATTCTGACCGGGCTGAAGTCGGCCGATCCCGACCTCGAGCGGCTGTTCGACCTGTATGGCGCCACGCCCCTGCAAAGACTGTGGCGGCTGCGCCTGCCCTCGGCGCTGCCGTTCGCGCTGGAGGGTCTCCGGGTCGCGGCGGGTCTGGCGGTCATCGGCGCCGTGGTGGCCGAATTCGTCTCGGGCTCGGGCGCGACCCAGGGTCTGGCCTGGCGGCTGCTGGAGGCGGGCAACCGCCTGCGCACGGCCGAAATGCTGGCCGGCGTCCTGTGCCTGACCCTGCTGGGCCTGGTGCTGAACGCCGTTGTCGGGGTGATCGGACGATTCCTGTTGCGCCGTTAGCGACGGGTTAAGCGATATCCGCCTAGGCTGGGGGTTGTCTTTTTGTTCGTGCGAGACCCGCCCCTTGCGACACGCCCTGATCCTGTCGACCGCCCTGATCGCCGCCTGCGCGGCGTCGGGCGCCGCCATGGCTCAATCTTCGGCGAGCGGCGCAGGCGGCCTGCGCTACCTGTCCTGGCCGGGCAAGCCGCCGGTGGCGCAGGGCGCTGCGCCGACGCTGCGTCGCATCCCGCAGCCGACCCCGGTCGGCGCCGCCGTCGATACGCCCGTCAGCTTCATCCCGCTGGCCCGTCTGCCGGCCCCGGCGCCGGCGTCGAAGCCCACGCCGCATCGTGGCCTGACGCCGGCCAGCGACTGGATCGCGCCCGTGCCGACGACGCCGACGATGGCGACGACGCCCCAGCCCTATGTCGCCGCGCCCGCCCCCGTCGAGGCCGCGCCGCCCCCTGTTCACGCCGAAACCGTCGTCGCAGCCCAGGACCCGGCGCCCGCACAGTCGCCGGTCCAGGCCCAGCCACACACCCAGACTCAGGCCCAGGCCGAAGCCGCGCCTGAGCCCGCCTTCGATCCGATGGCCCCGCGACGCGACGCGCCGATCTTCCGCCTCCAGCGCCAGACGACCGCCCAGACCGCGCCCGAAACTGCGGCCCAGGCCCAGGGCGGGACCAAGGGTGAGACCGGGGCTGAGACCGCCTCCGCCGCGCCGCCCGCCATGCTCCAGGCGGCCCTCGCCCCGGTCCAGGGCGCGCGCTTCTATTCGGTCCATCGTCAGGCCGGCCATCAGCCGGACCGGATCAACCCGGTCCAGCCCATCTATCTCGACGCCCTGCCGGTGGAGATGACCCAGACCCCGTCGTCCGCCGACCTGGCGCAACCCGACGGTCCGCCCGCCCTGCAGCGCAACAGCGACGGCTCGGTCCGGGCCATGCCCCAGACCACGGGGGACGACCTGCCATGACCGAACCCTCCGCCGAAGAACGGGCCATCATCATGGGCTCGCGCCTGCCCGATCTGATCGCCCTGGCCAACGAGGCCTCCAGCGAGAAGCGCCGGCTGCTGCTGCGCGAACTGACCGACCACTTCCTGGGCGGCGTCGAGCACAGCGTGGCCGAGACCGAGCTTTACGGCTCCGTCCTCGAAACCCTGTCGGAGGAGATGGAGACGGCCGTCCGCGCGGAACTGGCCGCCCGTTTCGCCGAGGCGCCCAACGCCCCGGCCAGCCTGATCCGGCGCCTGGCCGAGGATCAGATCGACGTCGCCGGGCCGGTCCTGCGCGCCTCGACCGTCCTGACCGACGCAGACCTGATCGACGTGGTCAGCCGCCAGGGCCAGGACCACATGCGCGCCGTCTCCGGCCGTACCGAGGTGTCCGAGGCCGTGTCCGAGATCATCGTCGAACGCGGCGATGACCACACCCTGGGCGTCCTGCTGCGCAACGACGGCGCCCAGCTGTCGCGCGCCGCGTCGGAAACTGCGGTCGAACGCGCCAAGAACAACCCCGAGCTTCACGCCCCGGCGGTCGAGCGCAAGAGCCTGCCCGCCGACCTGCTGAACGACATGTATTTCGTCGTCGAGGCCCGGCTGCGTCACCAGATCCTGGAACAGAACGCCCAGATGGATCCGGACCTGCTGGAAGCCGCCCTGGCCGCCGGTCGCGCCCGTGTCGCCACCGACGACGGCGCCCTGCCGGCCGACTACGCCGAAAGCCTGGCCTATGTCGACGAGCTGCACGCCGCCAACCAGCTGACCCCGCAGGTGCTGATCCGCTTCCTGCGCTCCAAGGGCCGCACGGCCTTCCTGGTCGCCCTGTCGCGTCTTTCGGATGTGGATTTCCACACCGCCCGCAACATCGTGGACCGGCGCGACCTGGACGCCCTGTCGATCATCTGCAAGGCCGCCGACATCGACCGGGCGATCTTCCTGACCTACGCCGTGTCGCTTCTGGGCGGGGATTCCAATCCGATGGGCCGGGCCGCCGCCTATGGCCGGATGTACGGCGAACTGACCCGCGACGCCGCCCAGCGCACCCTGCGCTTCTGGCGCATGCGCCGCGTCGCCCAGGCGGCCTGAAACGCACGATTTCTCCCTCCCCCTGCGGGGGAGGGGGGCGTCGCGCCAGCGACGGGGTGGGGGCGGCCAGGCAAAAGCGCGCGCGCCCTATGCAGGCCCCACCCGTCCCATTCTGAATCGATCTGTCTCGCGTCGCCCGGCCCGGCCCACCCGGCTTCGCTGCGCTACGCCCCCCTCCCCCGCAGGGGGAGGGAGATCAAACAAAAGCGCCCGCCTCCTTGCGGAAGCGGGCGCTTTCCACCGGTAAGGACCGGGCTTACTTCTTGGCGCGGGCGACGCGGGCGGGTTTACGGCCGCCCTGGCCCAGGCCCATCTGCTTGGCCAGTTCCGAACGGGCCTTGGCGTAGTTCGGGGCGACCATGGGATAGTCTTTCGGCAGACCCCATTTGGCGCGGTAATCTTCGGGGCTCATGTCGTACTTGGTGCGCAGGTGGCGCTTCAGCGACTTGAACTTGCGACCGTCTTCCAGACAGATCAGGAAGTCGGCGTTGATCGACTTGCGGATCGGCACGGCCGGTTCCTTGGGTTCCGGCGGAACCTCGACGGGACCGTTGGAGACGCCCGACAGAGCGGCGTGAATATTGGCGATCAGCGCCGGCAGGGCTTCCGCCGTCACCGTGTTGTTGCCGACATAGGCCGACACGATGTCAGCGGTCATTTCCAGCAGTTCGGGCTTCTCGTCCATTCGCGGCGTCTCTTTCATAATCTATTTGCTTCGACTGAAACGCCAGCCGAACCTACCCTTCCGGCTCTTAGGGTTGTTTGAATGCAAAAGCAATCCGGCCGTTATGCGAACGACAAGGCTCTATATAACCACACTTGTGGTCATGCTGACCTAGCGTTTCAAGTCTTCGGTCAGGACCATCATGGCTGCACGTTCCGGCGCCGAATATTCATCGATCACCTCATCCTCGCCCTCACGAATCGCACGCAGGAGACTGGGGGTCAGGGCCGATGACAGAGACCAGTTCCAGTAACGCAATACGGTCTGCGCCCGATCCACGGCCAACATTTCATAGGTGATCTGCACACGTTCAAGGTCAGGATGCAGGCCGCCGTCGGCCGTCGTCTCCGGCCGACGCATCGAGCGCCACAGATTCAGCAGGTCCGCACGCGACAGGCCCGTCGCCTTGCACAGGATCGCCAGGGGTTCGCCGCCCGGATCCCCCAGGATCTTGGCGCCGGTCAAGGGTTTGACGCCCGCCAGGAAGGCGATCTCCGACGCCGTCTCGCGCGACAGGCCGTCTTGCGCCGCCACCGACAGGGCGTGTTCCAGCCCGTCAAAGGGGCTCTTGTCGATGGCCGCGCGGTTGCGCTGGCGTCGCTCGATGAACTGCAGGGCCTTGCGCGCGACGGGGTCCGACCAGCCCTCGGCCGCGGCCATGGCGAAGACGTCCTCGGACACCTCCTGCATCACCTCGCGCGACACGGCGAACCGCTGCAGGATGGTGCGCCGGTCGTCCGGGCCGCACCACCAGAACATCACATAGGCCCCGGCCGGTCTCAGCTCAGGCCGTTTCAGCAGCAGGCCGGACAGTTTCGGATGCGTCCGACTCAGGCCGACCACGGCCTCGACCCCGACCTGGGACAGGCGGGCGGTGGGGTTGCGCAGCACCGCCTCCATCACCTCCATCTCGCCGAAGCCGAACAGGGTTTCGGTGACGATCTCGGACAGACCGCGACGCTCGGCCATGATCAGCCGGTGCTCGGGCCCCGCGTCGCGCGCGCACCCGACCAGATCCGCGTCGCTCAGGGACGCGCACTGTTCGATCAGCAGACGGGCGACCTCGGGCTCGTCGCGCAGCAGCAGGCGCGCGACGCTGCTGGGCAGTTCGGCCAGGGGCGCCAGCCGCGCCGCCACGCGCCGACGCTCCTCTGTCGATCCCAGCCGCAGCATCTCGACCAGCAGGTCGCCGGTCACGGCCCGTTCGAAAGCGTTGATCCGGCTGGCCGGCAGGGAGACGACGTCGGCCAGCCGCTTCAGCAACGCATGGCGCGCCTTCAGCGACGGCGGAGCCGCCTCTTCGTCATTCAGGGCCGACGCCTGGGTCATGGCGCCAAGACTAGGGTCTCAGAGTTAACCCGACGTATCAGCGACGCTCGGCTTTACAGGCCTTCGAACAGCGCCGTCGACAGGTAGCGTTCGGCGAAGGACGGGATGATGACCACGATGGTCTTGCCCGCATTCTCGTCGCGTGCGGCCAGGCGGAAGGCCGCCGTCAGGGCCGCGCCCGAGCTGATGCCGACCGGGATTCCCTCGACGCGGGCCGCCTTGCGGGCCATGTCGAAACTCTCGTCGTTCGACACCTGTTCGATCCCGTCCACGACCGAGGCGTCGTAGATGGCGGGGGTGAAGCCCGCGCCTATGCCCTGGATCTTGTGCGGGCCGGGCGCGCCACCCGACAGGACCGGCGAAGCCTCGGGCTCGACCGCGATCATCCGGATCGAGGCCTTGCGGGCCTTCAGCGCCTGACCGACGCCCGAGATGGTGCCGCCGGTGCCGACCCCGGCCACCACCATGTCCACGGCGCCGTCGGTGTCGTTCCAGATCTCCTCGGCCGTGGTCGCGCGGTGGATGGCGGGATTGGCCAGGTTCTCGAACTGCGACGGGATCACCGCATTGGGGGTGGCCTCCAGCAGCTCCTGGGCGCGGGCGATGGCGCCCTTCATCCCCTTCTCGGCCGGGGTCAGCTCCAGCTGGGCGCCCAGCAGGGCCAGCATCTTGCGCCGTTCGATCGACATGCTCTCGGGCATGCACAGGATCAGTTTCAGACCCTTGGCGGCGGCGACGAAGGCCAGGGCGATGCCGGTGTTGCCGCTGGTCGGTTCGATCAGCACCGTGTCGGCCTTGATCCTGCCCGCGTCTTCCAGCGCCTCGACCATGGCGACCCCGATCCGGTCCTTGACCGAGGCGATGGGGTTGAAGAACTCCAGCTTGGCCAGCACGGTGGCCTTGGCCCCGTATTCGGCCGACAGGCGCGGCAGCCGCACCAGGGGGGTGTCGCCGATGGTGTCGATGATCGAGTCATAGACCTTGCCCCGCCCCTTCTTCAGATGGCGGGACGCGTCGTAGCTGAAGTCGGACATGGGGGCTCCGGTAAGGTCGGGTCGTTCAGGGTGCGTAACAGACAGGCGGGGAGATCGATCCGCAAGGGGGCGACGACGATGATTTCTGTCCGCCAGGATCAGATCCGGCGCCGCCGACATCCTGGATCTTCGCAAACATCCGCTGCACTGGGCGCCTCCAGCAACCGACGCAACTCACTCCTGGACCTTCACCGATCCGCAGTCGTCTCACTCGGAGCGGCGCGCCTTTCACGCAAACGTTAAGAGCATTGGAGATTATTGTGGGTTGCATCGCATTCGGGTCAGCTGTCCTCTCCAGGTGGGAGATAGGCTCCCCTGGAGGTTTACGATGAAGCTGAAATCGACCGTCCGTCTCGTCGCCTTGGGAGCCGTTCTCGGGGCTTCCGCATTCGCCGCCGCCGCGACGGCGAAAGCGCCGGGAATCATGTATTTCCGGACCTTCTACAGTGATGCCACCCTGACCACTCAGGTGGGCTTCTACAGGGACCGGTGTTCGAACGGGAATGTCGTCGCCTCGCCTGTGAATGGCACGACTTCGCCCTTTTACACCTTGGAAGCCATCGGGTCCTGCCCCGGCGGATACTGGTAACCATCATAGAGCTCGAACGCCGCCGACCCCCGATTCGGCGGCGTTCGTTCGTTGGGTTTTGCCATGACAGCGGGGCTCCAGGGCGGATCAGTCGGCCCTCCAGAAGCGCCTCAATCCCGGGATCGGTTCTTCCGCCGGCCTCTGTAAGGCCGGCGAAGGAGACGCCTAGAAGGACTCCCACCCGTCCGCGTCGGGCTCCGACGCCGGCGCCAGGGCCGCGCCGCCGCGGCCGACGGTCTTCAGGGCGGCCACGGTGCGGGCGGGAGAGGCGGCGGGCCGGGCCGGAGCCGGAGCGGGGGCTGAGGCGGCGGGGCGCGCGCCGACACGGAAACGGGACACGGCGGCAGCCAGACCGTCGGCCTCCTGGGACAGGGAGTGGCTGGCGGCGGTGGACTGTTCGACCATGGCCGCATTCTGCTGCGTCATCTGGTCCATCTGATTGACCGCCGTATTGACCTGCTGCAGCCCTGTCGCCTGTTCGGCGGCGGACGAGGAGATCTCCGTCACCAGGCCTTCGATCTGGGCGACATGGGCCACGATCCGGTCCAGCGCCTGACCGGTCTCAGTCACCAGTTTCACGCCCGACCCGACCTGCACGGTCGATTGGGTGATCAAACCCTTGATCTCCTTGGCCGCCTCGGCCGAACGTTCGGCCAGGGCCCGCACTTCCGACGCCACCACGGCGAAGCCCCGGCCGCTTTCGCCCGCCCGCGCCGCCTCGACCCCGGCGTTCAGGGCCAGCAGATTGGTCTGGAAGGCGATCTCGTCGATGACGCCGATGATCTGGTTGATCTGGGCCGACGAGCGTTCGATCTCTCCCATGGCGGCGACGGCGTCGCGCACCACCGCGCCGCTCTTGTCGGCGTCGTCGCGCGCCGCCTGGACCGCGCCGGCGGCCTGGATCGCCCCTGCAGCGGTGGCTTTGACGGTCGCTGTGACCTCGTCCAGGGCGGCGGCGGTCTCTTCCAGACTGGCCGCCTGTTGTTCGGTGCGGCGCGACAGGTCGTCGGCGGCCTTGGCGATCTCGGCGGCGCCGGCGTTGATCGCGCCCGTATTGGCGGCGATGGTGCCGATGGCCTCCTGCAACCCCTCGACGGCGGCGTTGAAATTAGTCCGCAGCTGTTCGTAGGCGGGCGGGAAGGCGTCGGTGATGCGCACCGTCAGATCGGCCTGGGCCAGGGAGTCCAGCCCGCGGGTCAGTCCGGTGACGACGATCGCCTGCTCACGGGCGGCGGCCTCGCGCGACTGGTCGCCGACCGCGCGGTCCTCTTCCTCCTTCGCCCGGCGCCGGCCGGCCTCGGCCGCCTCGGCCTCGGCGCGGGCGACGATCAGGGCCTGGATGTCGACGACGGCGCGGGCGATGTCCCCGATCTCGTCCTTGCGGCGGGCCTCGCCCAGCTTCACCTCGGTCTGGCCCTGGGCCATGGCGCGCAGGCCCCCGGTCAGGCGGCGGATCGGCGCCACCAGGCCGCGCGACCCCGCCAGGATCAGGCTGATGCTGATCAGCAGGCTGGCGAGCACGGCGGCCATCATCACCATCTGTCCCGTCCTGGCCTCAGCCTCGGCGGCGGCGCGGTTCTTCTCGGCCGCGGCTTCGATCCTGTCGGCCGCCGCGCTCATGGCGGTCTCCAGGGCCGTGAACTGGGTCAGGAAGTCGGTCATGCCGCCCTGGGCCGCGACCGGATCGTTGGCGGCGAGTTCGACCATCCGGGCCGCCGCCGCGATATAGGCCTGAAGCGGCGCCTCGACCGCCTTCAGGGCCGCCTGGATCTCCGGGTCCGTCGCCAGGGCGTTGTTTTCCGCAATGGCCTGTTCGAAGATTTCGCGGTGCTCGGCCAGATCGGCCGTCACTGCATCGATATCGACGCCGTTGGCGGGATCCTTGGCCAGCATGGCCCCGAACACGTCGGAGCGCAGGGCGTCATGCATCATGTCGGCCTGCATGTGGTTGCGCAGCACGCTCGACGACACCGAAGCCCGCTCCAGCGCCCCGGCCAGCTTGGCGTTCATCACCAGACCGACGCCCGCCGTACCCACGGACAGCAGCAGGACGATGATCCCCGTGGCCGTGACCTTCTTGCCTATCGTCCAGATCATGACCGCTCCCGCCAACCTGACATTCCTTCGAACGGCGGTATACGAATTCTGGTTAATGCAAGATTTTCGGCCGCCTACGTCGTTTCCTCATGGCTGCTTAAGGACGATTTTCATTCCGCCGGGATTACGCCGCTCTCTGAACAGAACGGACGTATGGCCATGCAGAACGCTAAGCCCTCGGTTTTCAAACCCCTCGTCGCGGCGGTCGCCGCTGCCTGCGCAGCAATGGGCGCCGCAATGGGCGCCGCCCCGGCCCACGCCCAAGACCAGGCCCAGGACCAGGCCCGCGCGGCGGACCCGGACTGGACCCTGTCGGCGGAATATACGGCCGATGTTTCGGGCGTGGTGTCAGGCGGCGCGCAACGGGCGGGCCGGTATCTGGACAATCTGAGCGTCGAACTGGACGGCGACCTGGAACAGGCCTGGGGCTGGCGCGGGGCGCGGCTGCACATGTCGGGCCTGTATAACGGCGGGGGCGAGCCCAACGCCCTGGCCGGAACCCTGCAGGGCGTCGACAATATCGAGGTGGCGGCCCAGGGCGCCCGCCTGTTCGAGGCCTGGATCGAACAGGATCTGGGCGGATCGGCCACGCTTCTGGCCGGCCTGTACGACCTCAACAGCGAATTCTACGCCACCGAGGCCTCAGGCCTGCTGATCTCGCCGCCGTTCGGCATCGGCTCCGAACTGGCCTCGACCGGCCCCAACGGCCCGGCCATCTTCCCCTCCTCGTCCCTGGCGGCGCGGCTACGGGTCGGCGACCCGGACAGGACCTATGTCCAGGCCGCCGTCGTCAACGCCGACGCCCGCACCTTCGGCGATCACGGCGGGGTGGACACGGACCTGGACCACGGCGTCCTGGCCATCGCCGAGGTCGGCAGCCACGCCCCCTTCCGCTACGCCTTCGGCGTCTGGCGCTACAACCAGCGTCAGGACGACATCCGCGACCTGACCCCCGACGGCGACCCCGCCCACAGCATCGCCCAGGGCGCCTACGCCCTGGCCGAGGGTCAGATCTGGGGCGCCGCCGCCCCCGACGGCCCCCAGGTCGACGCCTTCGCCCGCCTGGGCCTGTCCGACGGCGACACCACCGACTTCCAGGGCGGCTGGCAGGCCGGCGTTCTGGTGCGCCAGGTCTTCGCCACCCGCCCGGACAGCCAACTGTCCTTCGGCCTCCACCAGGGCTGGCTGTCCTCCAAGGCCCGCGCCAACCTGACCGACACGCCCGCCGACCCCGCCCGCTACGAAGAGGGTCTGGAGCTGACCTACGCCGACCGCATCGGCCGTTTCACGATCCAGCCCGACATCCAGCTGATCCGCGATCCCGGCGGCCTGAAGGACGTCGATGACGTGGTGGTGGTGTCGCTGCGCGTGATCACGCCGCTGTTCTGAGCCTCTAGCGTTCCAGCGCCACGCGGGCGGGATCGAAGCCGACGACTTCGCGGATCACGATCATGCTCTTGAAGCCGCGCACACCCTTTTCGGGGATCAGTTCGCGGATGCCGAAGGCTTCGTAATCCTGCATCGAGCGCACGGCGACGGTCAGCAGATAGTCGGTTTCGCCCGTCACGTCCCAGGCGCCCTGGACCTCGGGACTGGCCCTCATGGCGTGCTGGAAGGCCTCCATCACCTTGCGGTCCTGGGTGTTCATCTCGACCTGGACATGGAGGACGATGCGCGGCTCGACGCGAGCGGGATCAATCACGGCGACGTCGGCGACGATGACGCCCTCGGCCCGCAGCCGACGCAACCGGCGCAGCACGGCGGATTCCGACAGGCCCACCGCCTCGGCCGTCACCCGCGCCGGCTCAAGATTGTTGCGCCGGACGCGCGCCAGCAGCCTATGGTCGAAATCGTCAAGGGTGACGAAATTCGTCATTTCATGGCCTTTCATGACGAAATCCGGCGCATGAAAGCCGAAAATCGCCGGGAAGCGCAAGCTGAATTGCAATAGCTTCAGGCCATGACCTCCGTGGCCCTGAAACAGCACCTGACCTCGCCGCTGGCGATGCGCCTGATCCCCTATCTGGCGCTGTTCGCGGGCATGGTGACGCTGGCGGGCGGCACCTCCTTCGCCAAGACCCTGTTCCCGCTCATCGGGGCGCAGGGGACATCGGCCTATCGCGTCGGGATTTCAGCGGTTCTGCTGGTGGCGGTGTTCCGCCCCTGGCGATTCCGGCTGAGCCGCGCGGACCTGGGGGCCATCGCGCTGTACGGCGTCGTGCTGGGGGCGATGAACCTCAGCTTCTACATGTCGCTGCGGACCATTCCGCTGGGCCTGGCCATCGCCATCGAGTTCATGGGGCCGCTGAGCCTGGCCCTGATCCATTCGAGAAAGCCGATCCATTTCGTCTGCGTCGGCTTTGCGGTCCTGGGCCTGGGCCTGCTGCTGCCGCTGAAGGCCGGAACGGGTGCGCTGGATCCGGTCGGTATGGCCCTGGCCGCCTTCGCCGGCCTGTGCTGGGCCCTCTACATCGTGTTCGGCAAGCGGCTGTCGCATATCCATGCGGGCCAGTCCGTGGCCCTGGGCATGAGCGTTGCGGCCATGGTCGTCGTGCCTTTCGGCGTGGCCCATGCCGGCGCGGCCCTGCTGAACCCGGCCATCATCCTGGCCGGCGTGGCGGTGGCGATCTTCTCCAGCGCCCTGCCCTATTCGCTGGAGATGGTGGCCCTGCGCGGTATCCCCAAACGCACCTTCGGCGTGGTGCTCAGCGCCGAGCCGGCGGTCGGCGCCCTGGCGGGTCTTATCGTGCTGCACGAACACCTGACCGGCCAGCAGTGGCTCGCCATCGCGGCCATCGTCGTCGCCTCGGTCGGGGCCATCGCGACGACGCGGGAGACGCCGGTCGCCGCAGAACCGGTTTAACCGCCTTCACCCCCCGTTAACCACGATGGCCCATCTGGTTAACGCCTGTTCCTGGGGTCCGTCTTGCACACTCTCGTCGCCGCCGTCGAAGCGATCGATCCGCTGGTCGTCACCGGCAAGGTCGCGGGCGTCTCGGGCCTGTTGATCGAGTCGCGCGGGGGCCTGTCGCGTCTGGCGGTCGGGGCCCGGGCCGAGATCAGCCGGCGCGGGCAGACGGCCCTGCCGGCCGAGGTGGTGGGGTTCCGCGACGCCAAGGCTCTGCTGATGCCGTTCGGCCCTGTCGAGGGGGTGGCGCCCGGCGCCGAGATCCGCATCATCGACCAGGCCGCCAGCGTGCGCCCGACCACGGCCTGGCTGGGCCGGATCATCGACGCCTTCGGCAATCCCATCGACGGCAAGGGCCCCCTGCCCCAGGGGCCGGTCCCCTATCCGCTGCGCGCCCCCCCGCCCCCGGCCCATTCGCGCGGCCGGGTGGGCGAGCGGCTGGACCTGGGGGTGCGGGCCATGGACGTCTTCACCACCACCTGCCGGGGCCAGCGCCTGGGCATCTTCGCCGGCTCGGGCGTGGGCAAGTCGGTGCTGCTGTCCATGCTGGCCAAACAGGCCACCTGCGACGCCGTCGTGGTCGGCCTGATCGGCGAACGGGGCCGCGAGGTGCGCGAGTTCGTGGAGGAGACCCTGGGCGAAGAGGGGCTGAGACGCGCCGTCGTCGTGGTCGCCACCTCGGACGAGCCGGCGCTGAAACGCCGCCAGTCGGCCTATATGACCATGGCCATCGCCGAATATCTGCGCGACCAGGACCTGGAGGTGCTGTGCCTGATGGACAGCGTCACCCGCTTCGCCATGGCCCAGCGCGAGATCGGCCTGGCGGCGGGCGAGCCGCCGACGACCAAGGGCTATACCCCCACCGTCTTCACCGAACTGCCCAAACTGCTGGAGCGGGCCGGGCCGGGACCGGTGCGGCCCGACGGCACGACGGCGGCCCCCATCACCGCCCTGTTCACCGTCCTGGTGGACGGCGGCGATCATGACGAGCCCATCGCCGACGCCGTGCGCGGTATCCTCGACGGCCATATCGTGATGGACCGCAAGATCGCCGAGCGCGGCCGCTTCCCCGCCATCGACGTGCTGAAATCCGTCAGCCGCACCATGCCCGCCTGCCAGACCCCGCCCGAGCGCGAACTGAACAAGCGCGCCCGCCAGTGCCTGTCGGCCTATGCCAATATGGAAGAGCTGATCAAGATCGGCGCCTATCGCACCGGGGCCGACCCCATCGTGGACCGCGCCATCGCGCTGAACCCCGCGCTGGAAGATTTTTTGAGCCAGGACAAGGACGACGCCACGCGTCTTACCGATTCCTTTACCCGGCTCGAGCACATCCTGAACCAAGGCATGATCAGAGAGTGACGAAATGACCGCTTGGGCCCAATCCCTGATCCGCATCTCCAACTACGAAGTCGAGACCCTTCAAAAACGCCTTGCCGAGATCACGTCCCGCCGCGCCACCGCCGAGATGCGCCTGGCCGTTCTGGACGCCGAGGTCGAGATCGAACGCGAGCGCGCCCGCGCGGACGCCGACGCCGGCATGATGCTGGCCGCCTATCTGAACGGCTGGAAGGCCCGCAAGGCCGCCGCCGAGGGCGACCTGACCGTGGTCGAAGCCGAGGAGGCCGGGGCCCGCGACGCCCTGACCGGCGCTTTCGAAGAGCTGAAGAAGTTCGAACACGTCGCCGAAACCACCCGCCTGAACAAGCTGCTCGCCGTCGCCAAGCGCGAAACCGCCGCCTTCGACGAGCTGGGCCTGCGGAAACGTGCGGTCTGACAACCAACATGCTTCTCCCTCCCCCTGCGGGGGAGGGGCGTCGCGTAGCGACGGGGTGGGGGCGGCAAGGCGCCGTCGCACGGATTTGAGGCAAACCAAGTCTGTGGGGCCTTGCCCGGCCCGGCCCACCCGGCTTCGGCTACGCCTTCGCCCCCCTCCCCCGCAGGGGGAGGGAGAATAGAATGTCGATCTCGCGCCGCACCGTTCTCGCCTCGGGCCTCGCGCTTCCTCTGGCTGCGCCCCTGGCCGCCTGCGACCGCATCTCGGCCGAACCGACCCCGCCGAACGTCCCCCCGCTGAAATCCGTCGCCCCCTGCCCCTTCGGCGCGGCGATAAAGGCCATGCAGATCGACGACCCCGACTGGGTCGCCCTGGCCCGCGCCAATGTCTCCCAGCTCACGCCCGAGTGGGAGATGAAGATGGAATATGTCCTGGCCGACGGCCTGGATCGGCCGAACTTCGACCGCTCGGACGCGATCGCCGCCTTCGCCCAGGCGAACGGCATGGCCCTGCACGGCCACACCCTGATCTGGTACTCGCAGGGCAAGGAAGCGTTCGCGGGCCTGTCCGGCGCCGCCTTCGACCGCGCCTTCGACGGCTATATCGCCGCCCTGGCCGGCCGGTATCGCGGCAAGGTCCGCAGCTGGGACGTGGTCAATGAGCCGATCCTGGACGACGGTTCGGCCCTGCGCGACTGCCACTGGAGCGCCCGCTACGGCCACGACGGCTATATGCTGCGCGCCTTCGAGAAAGCCCGGATCGCCGACCCCGACGGCGTCCTGTTCCTGAACGAATACAACCAGGAATCCGTCCCGGCCAAGGGCGCCCAGTTCCTGAAACTGGTCGAACGCCTGCTGAAGGCCGGGTGTCCGCTCCAGGGACTGGGGCTTCAGTCCCACCTGTGGATCGACATCCCCGACGGCGTCATCGCCGCCTATATGCGCGAGATCGCCCAGTTCGGCCTGCCCATCCATGTGTCCGAGCTGGACTGCACCCTGCGCACGGAAAACCCGCTGGATCTGCGGTCCCAGGCCGACCGGCTGGCCCGCCAGACCGCCCGCGTCACGGAACTGGCCGAGGCCTTCACCGCCCTGCCCCCGGCGCAGCGGTTCGCCTTCACCGTCTGGGGCCTGCGCGACACCGACAGCTGGTATCGCCAGGGCGACAAGGACGACGGCCGCGACAAACCGCTCCCCTTCGACAGTTTCGGCCGGCCCAATCCGATGGCGGCGGCCCTGGCGGAAGCCTTCAGGGCCTAGACGCAGCGACGCCCGCCGGCCTGGGGCCGACGGGCGCTGTACGACGGATGTGGGGGCGTGCGTCCGTCTTACTTCCTGCCGGGCTTGGCCGGCTTCACCTTGGCCGGGGTTTCGGCGCGGTGGTGACGGGCGCTGCGGGTCTGGTGCTGCGGACGGGCGCTCGAGGTCGCGGCCGGGCGGGCGGTCGCGGCGGATGCGGTCGAGGCGGGCACGGTTCCGGCGAAGGCGGCGCCGCTGGTCAGCAGGACGGTGGCGACGGCGCCCAGGATGGCGGGGGTGCGGAAGGATTTCATTTCAGGTCTCTCTGGTTGAGAACGTCCGGCCTCGTGTCGGACAGTCACTGTTTCGCGCCGCCCTCGGGCGGGTTCGCGTCCGTTCGGTGTCGCCGCATGTCGTCGGCGAACAGATTTGTGTCCGACTGTATCCGCCGCGCTTTGGCCACGAGCCGGGACGACAGATCGCCGTCCTTTCCTGCGCCGAACGCCCATGTCCCAGACCGCCGTCTTTCCCGTCCTGCTGGTCGTCGACGACGACCGCGACATCCGCAATCTGTTGTCGGAACATCTGGAACAGCACGGGTTTCGCACGGTGAAGGCGGCCGACGGACGGGCGATGCGGGCCGCGCTGGAGGCCGGGCCGGTGGATCTGGTGGTGCTGGACCTGAACCTGCCCGACGAAGACGGACTGAGCCTGTGCCGCGCCATCCGCGCCACGTCGCGCACCCCGGTCATCATGCTGACCGCGCGCGGCGATCCCATCGACCGGATCGTCGGGCTGGAGATGGGCGCCGACGACTATATGGCCAAGCCGTTCGAGCCGCGCGAACTGGTGGCGCGCATCCGCACGGTCCTGCGCCGCGCCGGCCATGACCGGGACAGGATCGAGGGCCGCCACGCGGACTTCTCAGGGTGGTCGCTGGACATCGCCGCGCGCGCCCTGACGGCGCCCGACGGGCGGCTGGCGCCCCTGTCCAGCGCCGATTTCGACCTGTTGCACGCCCTGGTGCGCAACGGCGGCCGGCCCCTGTCGCGCGAGCGGATCCGCGCCCTGTCCACCGTGGCCGACGCCGACGACCGCGCCATCGACCTGAGAGTCAGCCGCCTGCGCCAGAAACTGGGCGACGACGCCCGCAACCCGGCCCTGATCCGCACGGTGCGCAGCCTGGGCTATATGCTGTCGGGACCCGTGACATGGCGCGCCTGAGACGCGACGTGGGCCGCGCCGCCGATGGATCGACCGTGCGGCTGTTCCTGCTGCTGCTGGTGGGGGCGATGGCGGCGGCGGCGGTCACCTTCCTGGCGCTTCAGGTCGGCCACCATCGTGGGCTGAAGCGGGCGCACGAGTTCACCACGGCCGAGCGGATCGGCGACCTGGCCCAGTCGGACGACGATCCGGCCGCGGGCGTGGCCGCCGGCCTGCCCCCGGCGCGGGGCCAGAGGCTGGGACCGCCCGACGCGGCCCTGACCCAGGCGGTGGCGGCGGCGTTGGACCGGCGCGGCGTCAGCGGCGTGACCGTGCGGGCCTATGAGGCGGCGGACGCCGTCTGCGGGGCCGATCCGGGCGAGCGGCTGCGCTGCCGCATCCTGACCCTGACGCCCGACGGCGGCCCGGCCATGGCCCCCGTCGCCGTCAGCCTGCCCGCCGCGCCGCGCCCCTGGAGCCTGGGAGGCGAAAGCGCCGCCCTGCTGGCGGCCGGTCTGGCGGCGGTGATCGCCACGGCCTGGCTGGCGTCGCACCGCGCCGCCGCTCCTCTGGCGCGGCTGTCGGCCGGCGCCCTGGCCCTGGGCCGCGACCTGGACCGGCCGCCCCTGGTGGAGGAAGGCGCGCGCGAGGTGCGCCAGGCGGCGGCGGCCCTGAACGTCATGCAGACCCGGCTGCGGGCCATGATCGCCGAACGCACCCGGGTCCTGGCCGCGGTGGCCCATGATCTGCAGACCCCGCTGACCCGGATGCGGCTGAGGGTCGAGAAGATCGGCGACGACGGCCTGCGCGCGCAGTTGATCGCCGACCTGGCGGCCATGCAGCATCTGGTGCGCGAGGGGCTGGACCTGGCGCGGATCGAGACGGCGCCCGAACCGGTGGTTCCCGTCGATCTGGACGCCCTGCTGTCGGCCCTGTGCGACGACGCGGCCGACGCCGGTCAGCCGGTCGTCTTCGCCCAGGGGTGCGGCGCCGTCCTGTCCACCCGCCCCCAGGCCCTGCGCCGCTGCCTGACCAATCTGATCGACAATGCGGTGCGCCACGGCGGGAGCGCGACGGTCTCGGCGATGATCGAGGGGACGAACACCCGCCTGATCGTGCGCGACCACGGGCCGGGCGTGCCCGAGGATCGGCTGGAGGCCCTGTTCGAACCCTTCTACCGGCTGGACCCGTCCCGGTCGCGCGACAGCGGCGGCACGGGCCTGGGCCTGACCATCGCCCGGCGCATGGCCGAGGGCGCGGGCGGGCGGCTGACCCTGGCCAACGCCGAGGACGGCGGCCTGGAGGCGGTCGTGGCGTTCGACGCCCCCTGACGCAAAACGCCCGCCGTTTCCGGCGGGCGTTTCAGGATCAGGTGTCGGCGGCTTTTCAGGCGGCGACGCTGTTGGCGCCTTCGGCCGGGTCGCGCAGCACATAGCCGCGGCCCCAGACGGTCTCGATGTAGTGTTTGCCGTCGGCGGCGGTGGCCAGCTTCTTGCGCAGCTTGCAGATGAAGACGTCGATGATCTTCAGCTCGGGCTCGTCCATGCCGCCGTACAGGTGGTTCAGGAACATTTCCTTGGTCAGGGTGGTCCCCTTGCGGAGCGAGAGCAGCTCCAGCATCTGGTATTCCTTGCCCGTCAGGTGGACGCGGTGACCGTTCACCTCGACCGTCTTGGCGTCCAGGTTCACGGCGATCTCGCCGGTGTGGATGATCGCCTGGGCGTGACCCTTGGAGCGACGGACCACGGCGTGGGTGCGCGCGATCAGCTCGTCCTTGTGGAAGGGCTTGGTCAGATAGTCGTCGGCGCCGCCGCCGAAGGTCTTGACCTTGGTCTCGATCTCGTGGCTGCCCGACAGGATCATGACCGGCGTATTGATCTTGCCGACGCGAAGCTGGCGCAGGACCTCCAGACCGCTCATGTCGGGCAGGTTCAGGTCAAGCAGAATGAGGTCGTAGTCATAGATCTTACCCAGATCGATGCCTTCTTCACCCAGATCGGTCGTATAGACATTGAAGCCTTCCGACTTGAGCATCAATTCGATGCTTTGGGCAGTTGCGTGATCGTCTTCAATCAACAGGACGCGCATTCGTGCCCCTCCAGGCAAAAGCTTTGCGGTAACCACCCAGCCACACGGTTGGGTAACCTTGTTCGCAGGTTAAGACCCGAAAACCTTAAGAAGGGTTAACGCCGAGCCATTGAGTCGTTCCTAAGCTGATTTGCGAATCGCCGTCGAGAGTCTGGAGTCAACGATTCGAAATTAATTAACCATGTTTCCCTCCCGCCCCCCCCCCGCGCCGGCCCCGGTTTCGCATTCGCGGCTCCGAGGCCCAGGTCGCCGACCGGGCCGATCACAACCCCAAGGCGGTTCTGGCTTCACGTCCGCTTCTGACGTCGAATAGGATCATATTCCTATCACAGGCGCCGCGTCGATCTAGGATGGCGCATCAGGTTTGTGATGGGAGAGAGTGATGCTGGAGGATTACAGGGCGCCGGTCGGCGAGGAGGACCGGACCAAGGCCGGGCTGGCGGTGCATCTGGTGGCGGCGCGCACCGGCGCCCTGCCCGACCGGATGACGGCGCGCGGACGGCTCGACCCGCTCAGTTCACGCGCGCGCTGGCTGGCCATGTACCTGTCCCACATCGCCTTCGGCTGGACGCTGGAACGGGTCGGCCATGTGTTCGGCATGAACCGCACGACGGTCAGTGCGGCCTGCCGCTGGGTGGAGGACGAACGCGACAGCCGCGCCATCGACGACCTGCTGGAACAGCTGGAGGCCTGTATCGCGGGCCTGTACGACGCGCCGCGCTGGGAGATGCCGCAATGAGCCGCGCGGTCGAACGCGCACGTGACCTGCTGGTCCGGTCCGGCGCCTGGCTGTCGGCCGAACACGGGGTCTATGCGCTGCGGCTGGGCGCCGACCGGCGCGGCCGCGTCAGCCTGACCCTGGCCGAGCCCGAGTTCCGCGCCCTGATCGACCGGCCCGGCCTGCGCCGTCGCCCCCAGGGCGGCTGGGTCGCGCGCCCGTCCGGCTGCGAAGGCCCCTCCGCCCCGCCGGGCCGACCCGGCGTCATCGACGGCCAGCGCACCCTGATCGACGCAGAGGGCCGCATGATCCGTCACGCCGCCAACCTGGGCGAAAGCCCCATCGCCTGGCTGGCGCGCCGCCGGGACGCGGCCGGCCGACCCTGGCTGACCCCGGCCGAGGCCGCCGCCGGCGAACGCCTGCGCACCGAGGTGGAACAGGCCCGCGCCGGCCCGTCCCTGACCATGCGCTGGGACGCCCTGCCGCGCGCCGGAGCCGGTTCTGCGGCGCGGGTCGAACCCGGCGACCGCGCCCTGTCGGCCGCCCGGCGCGTCGAAGAGGCCCTGACCGCCGTCGGCCCGCGCCTGCGCCCCATGCTGACGCGGATCTGTGTTCACGGCGACAGTCTGAAACTGGCCGAAACCGGCCTGGGCCTGCGCCGCCGCCAGGGCAAGACCCTGCTGAAACAGGCGCTACAGGCCTTGGCGGACCACTATGGGATCGGGTGAGGTCACAGGTATTTCATCCAGGCGTGCGGGCTGCGCCGTTTGACGCCGGCGAACCAGCGGCAGGCGTACCAGCAGGGCACGGCGACCCCGGCGGCCAACAGCCACAGCCAGGCGACGTTCGGCACGCCGAAGCCGTCGCCCTGATTGGCGCCGAACAGGGCCAGGGCCGACAGATAGACCAGGTGCAGCCCGTAGATGTGGATCAGATAGAAGAACAGCGGCGCCCCGCCGAACACGGCCAGAACGCCCGTCAATCGGGACGGCGCCTGTTCCAGGCCTGCGAGAAACAGGGCGCCGAGGCCCAGCGTCAACAGGATGAAATCGGCCGACGGCGGATATTTGGTCAGGTTCAGCACGCTCATGACGGTGTGCAGCGGCGTGGCCTGGACGGCCCAGGGCGTCGGGTCGCCGTAGACATTGAGGCCCCGGAGCACGATCAGCAGCGTCAGGGCGGTCAAGCCGGTCAGGACCAGTCGCCGCAAACGCAGCGACGCATCCCCGACGAACCACGGTCCGATCCCGTACCCCAGGGCCGCCACCCCGATCCAGGGCAGCAGGGGATAGGAGGTCCGCACCTGACCGCCCCAGGGCAGGTCGATCAGGGTGCGGTCGTGCAGCACCGCCCACAGGACATGACCCGGCTGGCCCGCCGCGATCGTGATGGGATCCAGCAGATTGTGGCCCAGGACGATGACCAGCCCCACGGCGATCAGGACCGGACGCGGCAGATGCACCAGGGCGGCCAGGGCGATCATCGACAGGCCGATGGCCCAGATGACCTGGAGATAGATGATCTGGGGCGTGAAGGAGAAGCTCCAGCCGAAGCCGACCAGCGTCAGTTCCAGCACCACCAGAAACAGGCCGCGTTTCAGCAGGAAGTCGGACGCCGCCCGTGCGCCGACCGCCCCTCCCCCTCGGCCGTTGCCGTAAAGCCAGGCGCCCAGTCCCGTCAGGGCGATGAACACCGGTGCGCACAGATGGGCCGACAGCCGGGTGAAGAACAGGGCCGGAGACGTCGTCTCCAGGTTCATCGGGTCCGAGACCTGGGCGTGGATGAAGAAGAACTCCCGCGCGTGGTCCACCAGCATCAGCAGGATGACCAGGCCGCGCAGGGCGTCGATGGAACGGATACGGCCGCCCGAACGGACCTGTTCGGGCGGGGCGACGGAAGCGGGCGCAAGCGTTGCGGCGGTTGACATCATCAGGCGGAAGCGGATAGCCGATACTTTATAACGTTTCAACGGAGTATCACGTGTCCCTGCTTTCGAGCTGCGCCAGCCTGTGCCTTCTGGCCGCCGCCAACGCCGAAGCCGCCCCTGTTCTGGAAGCGGCGCCGGAACCCGCAGAAGCCACAACGGTGGGCGAGATCGTGGTTCTGGGCCGTCGGGCGTCGCCGCATGACCGTACCCTGGGCGTCGGCGCAGTGACCGAGCGGATGTCGCCGTCCAGCCGGTCGATCGAAAGCGACCTGCTGCACGCCGTCGGCGCCACACGCCTGTCCGACGCCCTGGAGCTGGTCAGCGGCGTCAGCCAGCAGAACAACCGCGGCGGGGTGATGGACAATTTCGCTATCCGCGGCTTCCTGGGCACGCCCGACGGCGGGGCCGAATATTATGTCGACGGCTTCCTGGCCAACCGGGGCATGGCCCCGCCGCGCGACCCGGCCACGGCCGAGCGGATCGAGGTGCTGAAGGGGCCGGCCGGCGCCCTGTTCGGCGACATCGACCCGGCGGGCCGGATCAATATCGTCTCAAAGACCCCGCGTTTCACCCCCGACGCCGTCTTCACCGGCACGGTCGGCTCCTTCGGCGTGCGGCGAGGCGAACTGGACGTGACCGGCCCCCTGTCGGACAGCCTGGCCGGGCGGCTGGTGCTGGCGGGCGAGACCAGCAGCGGCTGGCGCGACCATGTCGGGATGGATCGCACCTCGGTCGCCCCGTCCCTGACCTGGCGGCCCAACGACGCCCTCCGCCTGACCTATGTGGGCGAGTTCACGGTCTTCTCGACCCTGTTCGACCGCGGCATGCCCGCCGTGAACGGCGACGCCCTGGCCCTGCCGGAGTCGAACTACTACGGCGAGCCCAGCGACGGCCCGACGCGGTTCCGCAACGAACGGCACCAGATCACCGGCGAGTACCAGATCAGCGACAACTGGAGCCTGAACGGCGGGGTGGCCTGGCGGGGCGGCTCGCTGAAGGGCCTGTCCAGCGACCATTCGCGCCTGGTCGGCGAGACGCTGTGGCGCCAGCGCCGGGGTCGCGACTTCACCGTCGAGGACCTGTCGGCCCGGCTGGAGCTGAACGGCGTGGTGGCGACCGGCCTGGGCGTGCACACTCTGGGCTTCGGGGTGAAGGCCTATCAGCTGACCTATGGCGAGAAGTGGCTGAGGATCAATCCGACGGCGGCCAACCCCTATCCGATCGACCTGTTCAACCCCGTCTATGGCGCGGTCCCCAGCCCCACGCCCCTGCCCTTCACCGACAATCTGGAAACGCGCGAGGTCGTCACCCTGTACGCCCAGGACCTGTGGGAGGTGAACGACCGCCTCAGCCTGGTCGCGGGCCTGCGCTGGGACGACTACAGCCAGACCATCCGCAACAACCGCACCGGCGCCGTGGGCGAGAACAAGGACAGCCCGGTCGATTATCGCTTCGCCGCCCGCTATCGCCTGACCGACGCCCTGACCGCCCACGCCAGCTATGGCCAGTCCTTCGTGCTGAACTCCGGCACGGGCCGGACCGGCGCCGGCTTCACGCCCGAAGAAGGCAAGGGCTATGAGATCGGCCTGTCCGGCGCCTGGGAGAGAATCGACCTCGCCGCCACCGTCTTCGACATCGAGAAGACCAACATCCTGACCAGCGACCCGGTGGACGCTAACTATCTGGCGCCGGTCGGCAAGCTGACCTCGCGCGGGATCGAGCTGGACGGGTCGGTGCGGGTGGGCGAGGCCTGGCAGGTGGTCGCCAACTACGCCTGGACCGACGCCAAGGCCGACGACAAGGCCTTCGCCACCGACAAGGTCCTGAACGTGCCGGAACACTCCGGCTCGCTGTTCGTGGTCGGTCGTTTCGCCACGACCCACGGCACGGACTGGTCGATGACGGCCGGCGCCGCCTATGTCGGCGACCGGGCCGCGACCCTGACCACCGACGGGGTGCGGCTGCCCGCCTACTGGAAGGCCAAGGCGGCGGTCGAATATGGCCTGACGCCCCAGGTCACGGCGCGGGTCGAGATCGACAACCTGTTCGACGAACGCTACGCCGCCAGTTCCTACAGCGCCCTGTGGATCTTCCCCGGCGCCCCCCGCAGCCTGCGCGCCTCGCTGCGGATCGCGCTCTGACGGGCGGGGGGCGCGGGTCGGAACGATTGGCAGACGCGCGCCGTCCCGATAACACGGCGGTCTTGGATCGAGGGGAGACGCGCGTGGGATTGGGACGCTACATCAAGGGCGTGATGTCCAGACTGGCCCCCGGGGCCGCCCCCAATGGGGCGCGCTCCGCCAAGGCGCGGCGGATTCGCGGCCTGCCGGATCGGCGTGTGATGGCGGAAAGCTATGTGCCCGCCCTGGCCGCCGACGGCGGACGCATCCTGTGGGTCGGGTGTCGCGAATATACGCTGGACGACTATGCGGCGCTGGAGGCGAACGGCGGCGAGGTCTGGACCACCGACATCGACCCGTCCGCAGAACGCTGGGGCCGCAAGGGCCGCCACCGCACCGGCGACGTCTGCGAGGCCGACGCTCTGTTCGGCGACCTGACGTTCGACGCCGTCGTCTGCAACGGGGTGCTGGGCTATGGGGTGGACAGCCCCGAGCAGCAGCGGCGGGCCCTGGCGGCCCTGGCGGCGGTCTTGCGTCCCGGCGGGCGGCTGTTGCTGGGCTGGAACACCGACAAGATCGACGACCCGGTGGCGGCGGGCCTGACCGCCCCCGCCTTCGCCCCCGCCCCCCTGGGCGATCGGCCGACGCGGGTGGGGTTCGACGCCGTGACCCACGTCTACGACAGTCTGATCCGCCGCGCCTGATCCGGCGTCAGGGGAAGGAACGGCCCCTGCGCGACACGCCCAACCCGGGCAGCGCCGACGGCCAGAACCGCCGCCTCCGGGGCTGGCCGGCGCCGGACCGGTCCGCCAGGGTTTCGCGCAGCGCGTCCAGTTCCGCCGCACGGGCGGCCGGAGAATGGACCTGTTCGACGAAGGCTTGGCCGCCGCGCGCCAGGGCCAGACGCGCCTGCGGGTCCTCGATCAGCCGGTTCATGGCGTCGGCCAGGGACCGGGCGTCCTCAACCCCGACATAGACCGCGTGGTCGCCGCTGGCCTCACGCAGGCCGCCGCGTCCCGACGAAATCAGGGCCGCCCCGGCCGCGTGCGCCTCGAGCGCGGTCAGCCCCATGGCCTCGCGGACGCGCGACGGCGTGGCGGCGATGGCGGCGCGGCGCGTCACGGCCTGCACCTGGACCAGCGACGCCGACTTGTGGATCTCGACCCGATCGCCGAACCGGTCCAGCAGCCGCACATGGGGCTCGGCCCAGTCGCTGTTCCGGTCCCATTCGCCCAGCACCAGGGCGCCGCGCCAGTCGGGATGACGGTCCAGCGTCTCGGCCAGAGCCTGGCAGAACAGGTCCAGCCCCTTTTCCGGCAGGGCGCGGCCGCAGAACAGGATCAGTTTCTCGCGCGTCTCTGGATCAGCCCGCCAGGCCTCGACGTCGATGGGATTGGACACGACCGCCACCCGGTCCGCCAGGCGCGGATAGTCGGCCGCGAACTCCTGACCCGCGGCCTCGCTGACGAAGACCAGACGGTCGAAACGGGCCAGCCGACGGCCGTAGCGCCAGGCGTCTATCGGATTGTGCGCGGGTCGGATCCGCGTGTGGCGGTACAGGACATGGGTCGCCTGGGGCAGGCTGCGGGTCATTTCGGACGCCGCCTTGAGCTGCTGGTGGTATTCGACGACGGCCGGGTTCAGGGTCGTCAGAATCCGCCCCACCGCGGCATTGCGCGCCTTGCGCCCCAGGCCCGCCGGAACGGTCAGGGTGTGCGTACCGGCCGGCGTCGGGCCGCCCGCGTCGCAGATCAGGGTCACGGCCGCCTGAAGCCGGCTGTAGCCCGACAGGGTGCGGACCACGGTTTCCATCGAATTGCCCTTCTCAGGGCAGAAGTCGCAGCCTCGCGGCAGGATGACGGCGATACGCATGGCCTCAATCTTCCTTCCGACCAGGGGACGCCGTGAACATCTCGGGGTAGGCGACGGCCCCCGTGGCGCGCCGCCCGCGCGGGCCGTTCACGCCCAACAGACGCCGCAGCTTGAAACTGGCCTTCAGCCAGGGCTCGACGGCGGACCGGCGCTCGGCCTTGACGTCGATACAGGTGACGCCGCCCAGGCCGGACAGGGTGTGCAGCCCGTCGGAAAAGCCCGGCGACAGATCGCCCGGCTCGAACCGCCGCACCGTCGAGGCCGCGAACGTCCGGGGCGACAGGGCGTCGATCCGCAGCAGATTGATCGCCACGCCATAGGCGGCGGCGCAATCCTGAACCGGCAGATGGACGGCGCCGTCCTGCACGAAGGCCGTGCCGCCCGGACGCGAGACGTCCAGGCCGCGCATCACCGGATTGCCGGGATGGGGCGTCCAGGGACCGGTCAGGGTCTCGGCCCAGGCCGCATGGAGTTCACGCATCGCCCGGTCGTCCGGCCCGGCCAGGGCGTAGAACAGCCACCACCGGCCGTCGTGGCGGACCACGGTCGGGTCGATGGCCGCCGCCTCACCCAGGCGCGCGACGGCCTGCCACTGATCGGGAAACCGGACGCAGCGATACAGGATCAGGCCGCCGCTCTTGTAGCCCTCAGGCAGCATATAGAGGGCGTCTCCGTCCTGGATCAGGGTCGGATAGGACAGGTGCCAGGGCTCCGACAGGGCCAGGCCCTGGTCCACCAGACGGTCATCGGCGTCGTACCGATAGAAGCGGATCCGGCCGCGACGGAGGTGATAGTCGAACGCCTCGACGAAGACGGTCAGCCCGCCGTCCCGCTGGATCGCGAACGGATCGGCCAGATAGGCGTAGGGGCCGACATCCGGCAGCCAGACGATCTCGTCCGGGCGGGGCGGGCGATCCACGACATCGGCCAGGGGACGTCGGATGAAACCGGAACGCCACAGGTCGAACATGACGCGGTCCTCAGCCGGCCTGAGGCGGCGGGGCGACCGACCGGCAGTGTTCTGAAATCACGCGCATCCTGGTTCCGACCCGACGTTCTTCGACGCTCTCGATCAAGCTTTACCTTAGGAAGGGCGTCGAGAACGAGGCGTGGGGCGAAATAAATCCGTGCGGCCTCACCCCGCCGCCCCGTTCGCGATCTGGGCCGCCTCTCGAATCCGGCCGACCATGCTGTTCAGGCCGTTGGCGCGCTGGCGCGTCAGGGCCGAGGGCAGGCCCAGACGGTCCAGTGCGGCCTTGGCGTCGAAGGCCAGGATCTCGGCCGGGGTGCGGCCGGAATAGAGTTTGAGCAGCAGAGCGATATTGCCCTTGGACAGGGCGCTGTCGCTGTCGGCGGCGAACCACAGGCGGTCGCCCTCGACCTGGGTCGCCAGCCAGACCCGGGCGGCGCATCCGGGCACCTGGTTGGCCTCGATACAGTCGGCCGGGTCCAGCGGGGCCAGGCCCTTGCCCAGTTCGATCACATATTCGATCCGCTGCTCCCAGTCGCCCAGCAGGTCGAAATCCTCGGCCAGTTCGGCCAGGGTCTGGTCAAGACTGTCGGTCGGGGGCGTGCGCTGGGTCATGGCCGCCAGATAGGCCGCGCGGCCGTTAACGACAACTGGCTGTTTTGTCCCCCGATATTCATGGTGAACGCGGGTTCGGATATCGCCTGGAACGGGAGCGGCCTCGCACCGACTCGGCGGCCGGTTTAGGCTCCAGACGAGCAACAACGGCCAGAACGCTTGTACGTCCACCCGCCACAGTCACGGCAGACCCCCTCCACGACGAACGCCGCGCGTTCGGCGACGGCGGTCCCGTCATCGCTGTTGGCCCTGTGGCACGCCTGCTGGGCGGTGGCGGCCAGCGTGACCGCCTTTGCGGCCCAGAGCCTCGGCGGACTGCCGGACAATGTGCTGGCCGCCCTGCTGCTGACGGCCCTGCCCGGCATCGGCGGGGTGATGCTGATGGTGCGCGATTCCATCGGCCTGAGATTCGTCCTGATGGGAGGCTGGCTGCTGGCGTCGGTGGCGGCGGCCGGCCTGACCGGCGGGGCGACCGGGGCGGTGCCCGGCCTGCTGGTCATGCCCCTGGCCGCGGGCATCGTGCTGGACCACCCGCGGATCGGCGACGACCGTCTGACCCGGCTGGGGATCGCCGCCCTGGTCCTGCCGCTGGTTTCGGGCCTGATTTCGTCGCTGCTGAACGGCGCCGAGGCCCAGCCGCCGGTCCTGGCCGCCGTCTCCGGCCTGCTGGCCGTGGCGGCCACCGCCTCGGCCATCGGCCTGACCTGGAACGAGCGCCGCAAACGCCTGACCCTCGCCGAGGCGAACAGCCGCCGGGTCGAGGCGGTGCTGAACGCCCAGCCCGGCCTGACCCTGCTGCTCGATCCGGCCGGCCGCGCCGTCGCCGCCTGGGGCGCGCCGCCGCCGTCGGTCTCCATCGACGCCCTGGTGAACCAGGGCCTGATCGCCGCCGTCCACGCCCCCGACCGCCCCGCCGTCGCCGCCGCGCTTCAGCGGGCCGCCGCCGGCCAGACGGCCGAGATCCTGTTCAGCCCGCGCCTGGCCCTGGACCGGCGCGTCGTCATGATCCTGCGGCGGTTCGACCACGGCCAGGATTCCGGCGGCGATTCCGGAGGCGACCCGCCGCGCCTGATCGCCCAGGCCTTCGACGGCACCGCCCAGTTCGCCCGTGAACTGGGCCTGGAGAGCGCCCGCGCCGAGGCCGAGGCCCAGAGCGCCGGCAAGACCCGCTTCCTGGCCAATATGAGCCACGAGCTGCGCACCCCGCTGAACGCCGTGATCGGTTTCGCCGACATCATGCGTCAGCGCCTGTTCGGCCCCCTGCCCGACCGCTACGCTGGCTACGCCGACTCGATCCATCAGGCGGGCGGCCATCTGCTGGACCTGATCAACGACGTGCTGGACCTGTCGAAGATCGAGGCCGAACGCTACGAACTGGCCCTGGAGTCCCTGGACGCGCGCGACCCCGTGTCGGCCGCCGTCGCCCTGGTCCGCGTCCAGGCCGACGACAAGGGGGTCGATCTGGCGCCGGTCCTGCCGTCCATTCCCCTGACGGTCCAGGCGGACGCCCGCGCCCTGAAGCAGATGGCGCTGAACCTGTTGTCGAATGCAGTCAAATTCACCCCGACCGGCGGGTCCGTCACCCTGACCCTGGACGGGGTCGGCCCCTATCTGGAGCTGGTGGTGTCGGACACCGGCGTCGGCATCGCGCCGGAGGATCTGCGACGGGTCGGCCGTCCGTTCGAACAGGCCGGGGGCGCCGACCAGAAGGCCCAGGGCACGGGCCTGGGCCTGTCGCTGGTCCGGTCCCTGACCGAACTGCACGGCGGCCGGATGAGCATCGACAGCACCCTGGGCGAAGGCACGGCCGTGATGGTGCGGCTGCCGGTCATCCCCATCGAACCGGTCGAGACGCGGGACGAGGCGCCGGTCGAAGACCTCGTCGCGCCCTGACCGTCTAGGTCTGCCCCATCGACAGGAAGGCGCGGCCGGCGGCGAAGTCGCCGGTCTCGAAGGTCGAGCGGGCCACGCTGCCGTCGCGGAACAGGAATTCGACGGTGAAGATCTCGCGCGGATCCAGGGCCGACAGGGCATCGGCCGCCGAGGTCGGGAAGACCCACATCTGGCCCGCCTCTCGCCCCTCGACCAGCAGGCCGGCGTCCGCCGCCGAGACGCCCGAGGCCCAGACGGCGCGGCGCTGGGTCTGGGGCGGCAGTTCGCGCGCCAGCCAGGGCCGCGGCGCCACGGTCGCGTCGCGCATGACGATCCGCACCCCGGTCGGCCGTGACCGGCCCTGCCAGGACACCACGGCCGCCAGCTGGTCCGACCGGCCCATCCCGCCGACCATGCCGAACCGCACCGGCGAGGCGCCGGTCCGCGTCGCCTGCATCAGCCGCCAGGTGGGCCGGGCGTAGGCGGCGCGATCAGCGCTCCAGCCCGCCCGTTCGCCGGGAAAATTCATCCGCGCCATCCGCGACCAGCCGGAGAAGGCGTCGCGCACCCGGCCGCTGACCGTCTTCAGATCGGGGGAGTCGCACCGGGTCGCCGCCGCCCGCGCCCGCGCCCGCGCCGCCGTCTCGGCCAGGTCTCGGTCATTGCCGCCTGCGCGCAGGGCCGCGCCCCGCGCCTGCCAGGCGGCGGCGGTCAGGGCGGCGGTCAGCTGGGGCTGGAACAGGCCGCAGCGGGCGTTGGCGGCCAGGACGAAGCTGCGCTCATAGTATCGATCCGCCGGCGCCGCGCCCGCCATGCCCGGACCCGCCGCGACCGGGGCGGCGATCAGGGCGGCGGCGATCAGGGCTTGGGTTCGCCGGGTGGAAGAGCCTATTCTCATCCCCTGACCCTGGCACGTCCCGCCTTTGGGTCTGGTTTCCGTACAGGGTTAGCGAATTGCTTCTATCCAGCGACCTGTGGGTCAGCGCCCTGATCCGCCGCGCCGAGCTCGAGGGCGCCTACGCCACCGTGGTCAAGAAGGGCGACGACCGCGCCGGCTCGGTCATCGTCAAGGCCTACGACACCGCGACCCGCACCGCCAAACTCTACACCGAGGCCTTCGGAAACGACGGTGAACCCCTGTGGATCCAGCCGGTGACCAGCGACAGCGAATCCGAACTGGACGCCTATATCGCCCGCCAGCGCACCTACGACCCCGACCTCTGGGTGGTCGAGATCGAAGACAGACAGGGCCGCCACTTCATCACCGAGAAGGTGCAGGGCTAAGGCGCGAAATCACCCGGCCGCTTTCTCCTCAGCGGTCGCGAGGGTCTGGTTCTATGGCGGACGCCTGTTTCATAAACCGACCCTCTGGCAGACTCAATTTGCATGCGATTGCGGTGTAAGGCCTCCGAATGACCAGCGAAACGATCACCCTCGCCGAAGCCGATCCCGCCGAGTTCGCGATCTTCAAGAAAGAGCTGCAGGACGCGTTCGCAGTGGCGGTCGTCGATGAGTTCGGCGATCTTCCAGATGGGCCGATCCCCTCGGACGAGGTGTTGGACGGCGCCGTCAAATCCCCTGGCGCGGTGGCGCTGCGCATATTGTGCGATGGCCGGAAGGTCGGCGGCGCCGTCGTCACAATCGACCCCGTGACCCACCGCAACTCTCTCGACCTCTTTTTCCTGAAGGTCGGCGAGGAGGGTCGGGGGCTCGGCCTCAAGGCCTGGCGCGCCATCGAGGACCGTTTTCCCGAGACGATCGCCTGGCAGACGCACACCCCGTATTTCGAGAAGCGAAACATCCACTTCTACGTCAACAAGTGCGGCTTCAGGATCATCGAGTTCTTCAACAAATACCACTCCGACCCTAACAATCCTGAGGCGCAAGACGATCTTCCCGGAGACGGGGACGCTTTTCAGTTCGAAAAGATCATGAGAGCGTCAAGTTCAGAGCTTTGAGCAGGTGGGGGTGGACAGCTCCCTCTCGGACCTTGCGTCGCCCGCTCTGGATCGGCCCCTATCCCTTCCGCGCGTCGAACGCCGCCCGCGCCGCCTCGATCCGGTCGATGTTCTTCTCCGCCCACGTCCACACCCCGCAAAACGCCTCGGCCAGGGTGAAGCCCAGGTCGGTCAGCCGGTATTCGACCTTGGGCGGGATGACCGGATGGACCGTGCGCACCACCAGGCCGTCGCGCTCCATCTGACGCAGGGTCTGGGTCAGCATCTTCTGGCTGATGCCGCCGACCAGTTCGCCCACGCGCGTGAACCGGGTCTCGCCGTGTTCGGCCAGGACCTCCAGGATCAGCATGGTCCACTTGTCGGCCACCCGGCCGATCACCTCGTTGACCAGGGCCTCGACGCGCGGATCGGCGACCTCGCCGGTCTCGGGGTGTGAAATTCTTGCGGGCGGAACAGCCGTCATGTCCATTTCTTCCTTCGCGGTAAGTATGGCGGTTTCCAGTACCTACTTTCCAATGGAGAGTGACCGTCATAACTGAGTTTCCGCACTGACGCACCCCTGAGGAGAGCCCCATGAACATCAGCGGAAACACCATCCTGATCACCGGCGGCGGCACCGGCATCGGCCGCGCCCTGGCCGAGGCCCTGCACGCCCGCGGCAATCAGATCATCATCACCGGCCGTCGCGAAGACGTGCTGAAGGACGTCGCCGCCGCCAATCCCGGCATGGCCTGGGCCGCCCTGGACGTCGCCGATCCCGCCGCCGTCGCCGCCTTCGGCGAACAGGTGGTCAGGGATCACCCGGCCCTGAACGCGGTCATCCTGAACGCCGGGATCATGAAGGTCGAGGACCTGAAGGCCCGCCCCTTCGACTTCGCGACCGTCGAGGCGACCATCGCCACCAATCTGCTGGGCCCGATCCGCCTGACGGCGGCCTTGCTGCCCCATCTGCAGGCCCAGCCCGCCGCGACGATCATGACCGTCACCTCCGGCCTGGCCTTCATCCCCCTGGCGGCGACCCCGACCTACAACGCCACCAAGGCGGCCATCCACTCCTGGACCGAGTCCCTGCGCCATCAACTGCGGGACACCGCCGTCGAGGTGCTGGAACTGGCCCCGCCCGGCGTCGCCACCGACCTGATGCCGGGCCATGCCGAAAACCCCGCCTCCATGCCCCTGGCCGACTATACGGCCGAGGTGATCGGCCTGATCGAAAGCGGCGACACCCCGCGCGGCGAGATCCTGGTCGAACGGGTCAAGCCCCTGCGCTTCGCCGAGGCGAACGGCTACGCAGCGGTGTTCGAGATGCTGAACGGCTGAGGCCTCTCCCTCCCCCTGCGGGGGAGGGGGGGCGGAGGAGGAGCCGAAGCCGGGTGGGAAGGGCCGGGCGACGCATCACAGGCTTGCAAAAACAGGTGCGCCCGCGCCCTGCCGCCCCCACCCCGTCGCTGGCGCGACGCCCCTCCCCCGCAGGGGGAGGGAGAGCTTCCCTTCTACTCTCCCACCGTGATCTCCAGGGGCCGCGACATGAACAGGCGCGGCCCGCCCAGGTCCAGCGCCAGCCGCCGATCCTCGAACGCCCCCATGCCGATCAGGGCCTTGGGAAAGCCCGGCACGGGCACGTCGTCATAGATGGCCACCTCCGCATTGCGGTACAGCTCGTCGGCGAACGTCAGTGTGCGGACCGTCACCGCCTCGGCCCGCACCACCCCGCCCAGCACCAGGCTCTGCCCCGGCCGCCGTTCACGCCCGTCCAGCAGGCCCGCCGCCTGGGCCGTCTCGCGCGTCACGGCCAGAACGGCCGAGGCGCCGGTGTCGATCACCGCCTCCACCGTCGCCCCCTCGACCGTGATCCCCGCCTGCAAGGCCTTGCCCGCCCGGGTCACGGCGACGGCGGCCATGTCCGGGGTCGGCGTCCAGACCTCGTGCTTCAGGAACCGCATCCGCCGTCGCCCCGTGTCCAGCTCCAGCACCAGTTCGCGCAGCACGTCCTGCCCCAGGATCAGCGGCGCGCCCAGCCCCTGATCGCCCGCCAGCGGCCCCAGGTCCAGGATCGCCGCCCGCAACCCGTCCAGCCTCAGCCGCCCGACCTCGACATCCAGGGCCGCGCCCCGTCCCATCTGCGGCTCGCCCCCGACGCCGTAGGCCACCATGGGAATATTGAAGACATCGGTCAGCCCCAGGGTCTGGACCAACGACCGGTCGATCACCGAATACTGGGCGCCGGAATCGACCAGGGCCCGCACCGGGGTTCCGTTGACCGTCACGGCGACCGTCGGGGTGACGGCGCGGCGTGCGGCGTAATCCAGCCAGCCCGACGCGCCGTCCGCCGGAAACCCGACGCCCGGCGCCTTCCACAACACATGGTCGCGCAGCCACCAGGCCCCGCCCACGGCGCCGGCGACCAGGCCCAGCCGGATCAGAAGATCGCGTCGTCTCATCCCCCAGACATGGACCGTCCCGCGCTCAGGCGCCAGCGGGGACGATGGTCGCAGGGGCACGCCCGAGCGCCCAGGCGGCATGAATTTGTCGCACGGGCGCATCTTCGCCGCCCACCCGACAATTTCCTCCCCCGAACGACCAGAAACCGGGTGACGACGCCGCCCCGGCTGGTTACGACCAGACCATCATGAGCACCTCCAGCGCCCGTTACGTCTCCACCCGCGGTCAGGCCCCCGAGACCGACTTCGCCGACGCCCTGCTGCGCGGCATCGCCCCCGACGGGGGCCTCTATATGCCGGCCGCCTGGCCGACGTTGTCACCCTCGGCCTGGGATGCGACCGCCGACTACAAGTCCATCGCCCTGGCCGCCGTCGCACCCTTCATCGGCGACGCCCTGCCCGCCGGCGCGCTCGACCGCGCCCTGGACCGCCTGGCCGCCGGCTTCGCCCACCCGGCCGTCACCCCCCTGGTCGAGCTGGAGCCCGGCCTGTTCGTGCTGGAACTGTTCCACGGCCCCACCGCCGCCTTCAAGGACCTGGCGATGCAGCTGGTCGCCGCCCTGACGGACGAGGCCCTGGCCGCCTCGGGCGAGCGTCTGACCATCCTCACCGCCACCTCGGGCGACACCGGCGCCGCCGCCGTCCGCGCCTTCGCCGGCGCCCAGTCGGTCGATCTGGTCGTGCTCCATCCGCTGGATCGCGTCTCGCCGGTGCAGCGCAAGCAGATGACGACGGTTCAGGCCGACAATGTGCTGAACCTGGCCGTGCGTGGCGACTTCGACGACTGCCAGCGCCTGGTGAAGGGCCTGCTGGCCGAGGAGTCCCTGCGCGAACGCGGCCGTCTGTCCTCGGTCAATTCGATCAACTGGGCCCGGCTGGCCGGCCAGATCCCCTATTATGTCTCGGCCACGGCCCAGCTGGGCGGCCCGGCCACCTTCGTCGTCCCCACCGGCAATTTCGGCGACGCCTTCGCCGGCATCGCCGCCACGAAAATGGGTCTGCCGTGCAACGGCTTCGTCGCCGCGGTGAACCAGAACGACGCCCTGGCCCGCGCCATCAATGACGGCATTTACTCACGCCGTCCGGCGGTCGAAAGCGGCAGCGTCTCCATGGACGTCCAGGCCCCGTCAAACTTCGAACGCCTGGTCTATGAGGCCACCGGCCGCGACGGCGACCGCACCCGCGCGGTGTTCGAAACCTTCGCCCGCGACGGCGCCGTCGCCTTCGATCCCGACCTGCTGGCCGCCCTGCGCGCCGCCGTCTCGGCCGTCTCGGTCGATGAGATGGAAACCCGCGCCGAGATCGCTCACGCCTATGAGACCTGGGGCCGCGTCGTCTGCCCGCATACGGCTGTTGCGCTGGCCGCCGCCCGCCGCGTCGATCGCTCGACCGGCCCGGTCGTCGCCCTGTCCACCGCCCACCCGTCCAAGTTCGGCGCCTTCGTCTCCGCCGTCCTCGGCTTCGAACCCGAACCCGCGCCCGTCATCGCCGCCCTGGGCGACCAGGCCGAACGGATGACGATCATCGACGGCACGATGGACGCGGCCCTGGCCGCGGTCCGCGCGCGCTGACCCATAAATCTCCCTCCCCCGCGGGGGAGGGGCGTCGCGCAGCGACGGGGTGGGGGCGGCAGGGCGACAACGCACCGCCCCAATCTAACAGATATCTGTGGGCCCTTGCCTTGCCCGCCCCACCCGGCTCCGCGTCGCTTCGCCCCCCTCCCCCGCAGGGGGGAGGGAGAGCGTTTTATTACCTACCGCCGCCGCGTCAGCATCCCGAGCAGCATCAGGCCGACGCCCGCCACCGACAGGGTCGTCACCAGCGGCCGCTTGCGCGCTTCGCCGGCCACGGCCCGCGCCTTGTCGCGATAATCGACCGGGGTCTTCTCGACCAGCCGATCCACCGCGTCCATCGCCTTGCCGAAGGTGTCCAGCGACCGGCCCTTGGCGTCCTCGAACGCCCCTTCGACCTGCAGCTTCTGGTCGCCGACCAGCTTGCCGAAACCCTTTTTCGTCTTACCGGTCGCCTCATACGCGGCGCCCTCGATCCGTTCGTCGGTCATATTGAAATCTCGTCCTCGGGGAGCGCGACCCTCATGGCCGCGTAACCAAGAAAATCCCGGAACCCGCTTCCGTTCCAGCGACAAGGCGGCGCAGGCGCGGCTGTTCGGCTTTTCGATCCGACAGCCGGTTCCCGCCAGCCTTCGCCAGGCGCTCGGGGCAAAATCCAGTTGCCCCGACGACTGCGGGGCAGCCTTCATTTGCAACGGGAATTCTCCATGTATCAGCTCAAAGACAAAGTCGCCGTCGTGACGGGCGCCAGTTCGGGCATAGGTCACGCCGCCGCCCGACTGTTCGCCACGCTCGGCGCCAAGCTCGTGGTCTCCGGCCGTCGTGACGCCGAACTCGCCGACCTGGTCACGATGATCGAGGCCGAAGGCGGCGAAGCGGTCTCGGTCGTCGGCGACGTCCGTGACGAAGCGACGGCCGTCGCCATGGTCCAGGCGGCAAAGAACCGGTTCGGCGGCCTGGACATCGCCTTCAACAACGCCGGGATCCTCTCCGAGATGGCGCCGACGCCGGACCTGTCCGTCTCCGGCTGGCGCGACGCTCTCGACGTCAACCTGACCGGCGCCTTTCTGTGCGCCAAGCATCAGATTCCCGCCATGCAGGCGCGCGGCGGCGGTTCGATCATCTTCACCTCGACCTTCGTCGGCCACACCGTCGGATTTCCGGGCATGGCGGCCTATGCCGCCTCCAAGGCCGGACTGATCGGTCTGACCCAGGTCGTCGCAACCGAATTCGGTGCGCAGAAGATCCGCGCCAACGCCCTTGTTTGTGGCGGCGCAGACACCCCGATGGGCCGCAGCGTTGCCGACACACCCGCAGCCCTCGACTTCATATCTGGGCTCTACGCCCTCAAACGGATCGCCCAACCCGAAGAAATCGCTCGCGCGGCCGCCTTCCTCGCCTCCGACGCCTCCAGTTTCATGACCGGAACGGCGACCCTGGTGGACGGCGGCGTGTCGATTTGCCGGACCTGATCGGGCCCGTGTTGATCGCCTCTCCCCGTCAAGGGGAGGGGTTGCGCCCGCAGCGAAGCGGGTGGGGCCCGACGCGAGGCCGGGCCGCCAAAGTTCATCGAACTTGTCAAATCCGGAAGATCGGACAACATGCAAAGCCGCCTGTTCGCGGCGATCAGGAACCTTGGCCATGTTGTTCCCCGCCGCCGTAGCGGCCTTCATATCTGTTCAGGCCGCGCCTTCTGCGGCTGAGATTCTTCAAGGTCTCGACCTGACGTCCTTCCGGAACTCGACGGGCCCATCCCGAGCGGAAGGCCTGCGACGTCCCGCCGACTGGTCCTTCTCGAATCTGACGGTGGAAGACGATGTCGCCAGCTTGCAGCGGACGGGCAACAGATGGCGGCTCGGCCTGAAAATACTGCGATCCACGCCCGACGGCGTCGTTGCCTGCTTCTATGATCAGGCGCTGAATAGCGGGAGCTACAGGACTCAGAAAGCCCTGTTGATCGTCCGGGACGATCTGGGCGGCTATCGCGTCCAGGACCAGGACATTGTCGACCCCGCCTGCCTGCCCAATCCCGGACAAGGGTGACCCTCTTCCAAGGTCTCCTTCCGACCTCGTGGGGAGGTGGCGCGAGCCTCGTCGGCGCCGTGACGGAGGGGTTCTGAACTCGGATTCGGTGGCGCGGAAAGAGCCCCTTCACCCCCTCGGGGCCCCTCCCCACAAGCGGGGAGGAGACAGATTGAAGTCGAAGCGTGAGCAGGACCGGAGCTGTCAGCTATCCCAATTCCGCGACCACACTGTGCGCATTTTCAGCGCCCTGGCGCCTGAAACAGGCTTCAACCTAACGCCCTTCAAAACCGTGCCATACTCCTCGCACGGTCTTTGAGAACTGAACCCCAGCCGCCCCGGCGAAACTGCACTTTGCACATTGCACCGTCTTTTCCGCCCGGTGCAATTTCACCGCCGCGCGAAACACTGGACGAAAATAGACTCCATTTTTTGAGTCTAATCAGGCCGTCTCCAGCGCCCGCCAGTGGTCCATGCGACGCAGGAAGACCGCCGGGTCCTTGGGCGTGACCAGTTTGGAGGGGTCGTGGAAGATGCGATCGTGCAGGCGGGTGACGGTGAACCTCAGGGCCGCCGCCTCGCCCAGTCGCGGCAGGGCCGCGCGCTCGGCCTCGCTCAGCGGCCGCACCGCCTCATAGCCGCGCTGGAAGGCGGCCAGGGCGTCGGGCATCGGTCGGCCCTCAGCGTCGAAGCCCCAGGCCGACAGGGCGATGGCCAGATCGTAGACCAGCGGCCCGGTGCAGCCGAAATAGAAGTCGATCACCGCCGACACCGCCCCCTCTTCGAACAGGATATTGTCGGGGAAATAGTCGGCATGGATCGGCCCGACGGGCAGATCATCCGTAAACGGATCATCCAGCCGCGCCAGCGCCGCCTCGACCTGGTCCAGCAGCGCCCGGTCCTCGCCCGAGGCCCCCGCCGCGCACCGGTCCGCCAGCCGTCGCCACATGGCCGGACCAACCGGGTTCTCCCGCCGCCCGGCGAACCCGGCCGCCGTCTGGTGCAGCCGCGCCAGCACCGCCCCCGCCGCCGCCTGATCGGCTTCCGACGGGTGGAGCAGCCAGGCGCCGGTCTTCCATTCTATCACCGCCGCCGCCCGGCCGTTCAGCCGCCCCAGCCAGCCGCCCGACCGGTCCTCGATCGGGGTCGGACAAGGAAAGCCCCGCCCCGCCAGATGGGCCGTCAGCCCAAGGCAAAACGGCAGCGACGCCTCGTCCGTCCGCGCCTCGAACAGGGTCAGGACGAACCGCCGGCGGGCTGCCCCCTGCCGGGTCTCCAGCCGGTAATTGGTGTTCTCCACCCCCTCGGCGATGGCGGTCAGTTCGACCACCTCGCCCAGGTCGTAGCCGGCCAGGAACCGCCGGGCCTCGTCCAGCGAAACGGGGGTGAAGACGGCCATGGCCTAGTTCAGGCCCGCGTCGGCGCGGCGGGCGCGCACGATCTCGGCCAGATCGGCCATGATGCTCTCGGTCGTGGACCAGCGGCCGGCGCCTCGGCCCCGGCAACGCCACACCCGACCGTCGGCGCCGTAAACCTTCAGCGCATTGCCCTCGCCGCGCAGGCTGGAGAACAGCGGGTCGCCGTGTTCGCCCGTCAGCCTGACCGACGGCGCGATGACCCCGTCCTTCAGATGGGCGGCGCCGATCTGGCGCACCCCGCCGTCGGCCGATGTAGCCTCGGACAGATGGTCGCGCGGCACCTCGCCCTCGGGCGAACGGCCGAAGGCCTCGTGGCACAGCAGCCGCACCTTGGCGGCGGCGTCCAGACCCTCCAGGTCCGCCGACGGATCCTCCTCGGCGAAGCCCGCCGCCCGGGCGTCGGCCAGGGCCTCGGCGAAGGCCGCGCCGTCGCCCAGCCGCTCCAGCATGAAGTTGACCGTGCCGTTCAGCACCGCCTCGAACCCGACCACCTCGCCGGCCGCGCGGGCCGCCCGCACCGTCTCGATCATCGGCGCGCCGCCCCCGACCGAGGCCGACCAGAAGATCCGCCGGCCATGGGCCTTGGCCAGGTCCTGCAGGCCGCCGGGATCGCGGCTGACCGCCTGTTTGTTGGCGCTGGCCACGTCGCAGCCGGCCTCCAGCGCGGCGCGGATGACCGCATGGCCCGCCTCGCCTTCCGACAGGGCCTCCAGCACGATGTCCGGCTTCTTGGCCCAGAGGACGGCCGGATCGGCGGTGAACAGGGACTGGGGACAGGCGACGTCGCGGACCTTCTTCGGATCGCGCACCAGCACCCCGACCACGTCATAGCGCGGGTCGCTGAGCAGCCGGGCCAGTACCCCGCCGCCCACCACGCCGCAGCCGGCGACCGCCACCTTCAGCGGCGGCAGGGCCGGGGCCGGTCCGGGCGGGGCCGACTTCTTGCCGATGACCGTGCCGTCGGCCCGATCCAGAGCCGCGACCTCGATCTCCACGCCCCGGCTCTCGCCCAGATCGATGGCGTCGTGCTGGACCAGGGCGCCGCCCAGCTTGCGCGCCACGTCCCAGGACGCCCGGCGATAGCGCAGGGCCGGGGCCGTCCGATCGTTCGGATCATGGTCGTACAGGCCGTCGACATCCTTCACCAGACGCACCTTCTTCAGGCCCAGTTCCGCCGCCAGGAAGACCGCCGTCAGGTCCGAACCGCCCCGGCCCAAGAGGGCGATCCGCCCGTCCGGCCGCACCGCGCCGAAGCCGGGCACCACCACCACCTCGTGCCGGTCCAGCGCCTGTTTCAGATGGTCGGGCCGCAGGCCGCAGGGGCGCGAATGCTCCGGCTCGCCCTCGGCGACGATGCCCAGTTCCCGCACTGACAGGGCGCAGGCGTCCAGGCCGATCCGGTCGCAGGCGATGGCCACCAGGGCCGCCGACTTCTCCTCCCCCAGGGCCACATAGCCGGGCAGCAGGTCGTTGGAATGGGCCAGGCCCAGCGCTCGCGCCTCGCCCAGCATCTGGTCCGTCGCCCCGCCGAAGGCCGAGACCACCGCCACCACCTTCCGCCCCGCCCGCACATGGCCATAGACGGCCGAGGCCACCAGCGGCGCCTCCGCCGGGCTGCGCAGGATGGACGAGCCGAACTTCAGCACCACCACTTCGGCGGCGGCTGCGGCGGGCCGACTGCTGGGATCGGGGTTCTCGGATTTCTCTACGACGGCGAGGGAGGCGGACATTGGGGTTTCTCGGGAATGTTCGGAAGGGGTGGGGTGAATAGAAAAACCCCGCCAGGCGGACCGGGCGGGGTTCGGGTTCTGCGGTTGCCGGGGTTCGGCGCGCTAAACTCGTCCCGCCCGTGAGGGCATGGTGATGGTGGTGGTTCCGCCGGTGGTAATCATGCCGAAGCCCGTCGCGGCGAGGCCGGCGACGGTCGAAAGTTCGGCGATGAGGAAGCGCTGTTGCACAGGGCTGGTCCGGTTGAAATCTGCCCCTAGGGTGGTCGGGGCGCCCCCACACTGTCAAGTCGCATTGGATGATTTTTTCACGACAGACGGTTTTTGGTCCGATTCAAGCCCGACATCCGCAACGTCCGTCGCGGCCGGGGTCGAATTTTTCGCTTGACCGGCGCCATGGGTTTCATCAACGTAAAGTCACTCATCAAGACCGGCTGAGGGATTAGGCCCTTTGACGCCGGGGCAACCATCGGGTTTCACCACCCGAAACGGTGCCAACTCCTGCGGGGTCCTTCGGGGTCGCGAGAGATGAGTGGAGCATCGGTCGAGTCGACGCTCCACGATCTGTCACCGCATCGAGCCTTGCTGAGGCGAGACCGATGCGGAAGACGATTGATGACCCTGGCTGAAACATCCCTGCTTGAAGAGCCCGCCTGTCGGCCCACGCCCTCGGCTGCGCCCGTTCGTGAACGCGGCGGCGCCCGCGACGTCATCGTCTCCATTCCCGCCGACTTCCGCCTGGCCTCGGGCGAAAAACTGAGCCAGCCCAATATCGTGGGCCGCATCCACGGCCGCGCCGGCGCCCCCGTCGTCGTCGTCGCCGGCGGCATCTCGGCCGGCCGGTTCGTCCACCGCACCGAGACCAACGGCCTGGGCTGGTGGTCGGGCGCCGTGTCGGTGCGCGGCCCCATCGACCTGTCCCGCCTCCAGGTGCTGGCCGTCGATTTCGCGCCCGGCGCCGAGTTCTCGGACACCCCCGTCACCATCACCACCCACGACCAGGCCCGCCTGCTGGCCCTGGTGCTGAACCACCTGAAGGTCGAGCGGGTCGCCGCCTTCGTCGGCTGCTCCTACGGCGGCATGGTCGGTCTGGCCTTCGCCGAACTGTATCCCGACTGGGCCGAGCAGCTGATCGTGGTCTCGGCCGCCCACCGCGCCCACCCCCAGGCCACCGCCTGGCGCGGCATCCAGCGCCGCATCCTTCAGTTCGCCGTCGCCGCCGGCCGCCCGGAAGAAGGCGTGGCCCTGGCCCGCGAACTGGCCATGACCACCTATCGCACGGCCGAAGAGTTCAACGACCGGTTCGAGACCACCGCGCCAGACGCGGTCGGCGGCGCCTATCCCGTCTGCGACTATCTGACGGCGCGGGGCCAGGCCTATCGCACCCACACCACCCCGGCCCGCTGGCTGTCGATGTCCGATTCCCTGGACCGCCACAGTGTAACGCCCGAGGCCATCACCACCCCCGTCACCCTGATCGGCTTCACCTCCGACCGGCTGGTGCCGATCGACGACATCCGCGAACTGGCCGCGCGGTTGCCGACCCTGTGGCGCTTCGTCGAGGCGCCCTCCCTGTATGGCCACGACGCCTTTCTGAAGGAGGACGCCTTCGTCGGCGACATCCTCCGCGCCGCTTTCAAGGACATCAAAGCATGACTGCCCGCCGCCCTGCCGACCCGCACACCATCGCCGCCCGAACGGGCGTGGATACGGACACGGCCCACGGCGCGGTCATGCCGCCGCTCTATCTGTCGTCCAACTATTCCTTCGCCGGTTTCGAGCAGAAGCGGAAATACGACTACAGCCGCTCGGGCAATCCGACCCGCGACGTCCTGGCCGAGACCCTGGCCGAGCTGGAGAGCGGCGCCGGCTGCGTCATCACCGCCACCGGCATGGCGGCGGTCGATCTGCCCCTGGCCCTGCTGGAGCCGGGCGACCTGCTGATCGCGCCGCACGACTGTTACGGCGGCACCTGCCGCCTGCTGAACGCCCGCGCCAGGAAGGGCCATTTCGACCTGCTGCTGGTCGATCAGGGCGATCCTGTCGCCTTCGAGGCCGCCCTGGCGCTGAAGCCCAAACTGGTCCTGGTCGAGACCCCGTCCAACCCCCTGCTGCGGCTGGTGGACGTGGCCGAGATCTGCGCCCGCGCCCATGCGGCCGGGGCCAAGGTGGTGTGCGACAACACCTTCCTGTCGCCGGCGCTGCAGAACCCGATCAAGCTGGGCGCCGACTTCGTCGTTCACTCGACGACCAAGTTCATCAACGGCCATTCCGACGTGGTCGGCGGCGCCGTGATCTCGGCCGACGCCGAGGATCATCAGACCCTGGCCTGGTGGGCCAACTGCACCGGCGTGACCGGCTCGCCCTTCGACGCCTATCTGACCCTGCGCGGGGTGCGGACCCTGTTCGCCCGGATCGAGCGGCAACAGGCCACGGCGGGCAAGATCGCCGAACGGCTGGCCGCCCACCCGGCGGTCAAGGTCGTCCACTATCCCGGCCTGGCGTCCCACCCCAACCACGCCCTGGTCGCCGCGCAACAGGCGGGACCGGGCGCCATGCTCAGCTTCGAGCTGGAAGGCGGGACCGAGGCCGTGCGCGACCTGGTCGAGACGCTGGAGATCTTCACCCTGGCCGAATCCCTGGGCGGGGTCGAAAGCCTGATCGCCCACCCCGCCACCATGACCCACGCCGCCATGACGCCCGAACAGCGCGCCACCGCCGGCATAAGCGACGGCCTGGTGCGGCTGTCGGTCGGGCTGGAGCATGTCGAGGACCTGATCGCCGACCTGTTCCCGGCCCTGGACGCCGTCATCCCGGCGAAGGCGCAGGCCGCCTGATTTTTTGCTTGCAGAGGGGGCCGAACCGGGGCAAATGCGCCGCCCCGGCCGCGGTCCCTTCGTCTATCGGTTAGGACGTCAGGTTTTCAACCTGAAAAGAGGGGTTCGACTCCCCTAGGGACTGCCACCGGGTTTAAGGCGTTTGCAGGCGGGTGCGCCGCCGCCCTCTTGCCTACCGACATATCAAAACGGCAAAGCCAGACCGCGCTGCTCGGTCAAGATTTGCCATTATCAGCAAAATAGCTAATATCGGGACATCTCAGCCGCCCCCAGGAGGAATTCGTGCGAGAAGTCAGTGCGACGGAATTCCAGACGCGGGCGGGGCTCTATATTGAGCAATCCGGCAAGGAGCCGGTGCTCATCACCAAGCATCGCCGCCCCGCGCGGGTGCTGCTCGATATCGAAGAATATGAGCGGCTGAAGGCGCGCGACACGCGCCAGGCCTATGCGACGCAAGACCTCCCTGATGAATGGGCCGCGGCCCTTGAGGCGGCGGACTACGGCGAGGCCGATCCGAAGCTCGAGACCTTGATCAAATAGACCGCGCGTGAAAAAGCCGGAACCGACCGTCGGCCTGGTGATCCGCTACGACTTCCTGTGGTCGCACGAGCGCGAGAAAGGCTATGCGGACGGCGCCAAGACCCGGCCCTGCGTGATCGTCACCGCCGTCATTCGCAAGGCGACGGGCGGTACGGACATTCTGGTCGCGCCGATCACCCATTCCCCGCCGATGGCCGGCACGGTCGCCATCGAGATCCCGCACCGGGTCGGGCAGCACCTCGGCCTGGATGACGCGCGCAGCTATATCATCGCCAGCGAGGCCAACAGCGTCTCATGGGACGATCCCGGCATTGTTCCCGTAAAGCCGGGCGTACAGTGGGCTTACGGCCTCATACCCAAGGGCCTGTACGACAGGCTTCGCGCGACGATGCTGGACCTTGTCCGGCAGCGGAAACTCAAGGCGGCGGATCGCAAGGCGTGACAGCCCGACCCGGCATTCCTCCGACCACGGTTAATCAATCCACAACCCCTTTGACCAGATTGAGGCAGCAAGCCTTTCGATTCGCGGACCTTTTTTCGGACACGCTCGGGAACTATCCACAGCGACTGCGGTTCATCCACAGACCCCCCAGTGCAGAAGCGCCCCCTCTCCTCATCCCCAAGAGTGGTTCATGTTCATCGCCATCGCCCGTCCGGCGGTGGAGCCCCAAGGCCCCGATCTCGTCGCTGTCCCCGGCTCTTCCGCCATCCCCGAACCGACGCCCCGCGCCCTGCACGCTCGCCTTCTGGAAAACGCCGCCCTGAGACGGATGCGCGGCCAGGAACGCCGCCGCGAGCAAAGGCTCGATGACGCCGACTACTGGCTGCACGCCGCCCCCATGGCGGTGCAGAAGGCCAGCGCCCTGCGCGAGGACAAGAGTTTCGCGCCCCTGCCCTAGATAAACGGCCTTAACGCAGTTCCGGCGTCCGCCGCCGCAGCGAGGCCGTCAGCTTGGCCAGCTTCTGGCCGGCCGACTTGGGCCGGACCCGTTTGCGGTGTTCCAGTCCGCCGCCCCAGCGGTCGTGAACGGCCGTGTCCAGGTGGGGATGGCGGTCGTGCTGGTGGACGATGGGGCTGATCGTCCCGTCCGGATTGACCACCTGTCCGTCGCGGAAGCTCAGAGCATCGCCCAGCGTCAGGCCCAGGGTCGCTACGCGGCCGTAGTTGGGCCGGAGGATCGCGGCCGTCAGACCCTGATGGATCGCCATGTTGAAGGCCGCCTGATCGGCGCCGAAGGCCCCGCCGATCTCGGACCGGGGCGTGGCCGCCAATGACAGGATCAGCCGCGACAGACGCGCGACCTCGGCCCGAGGCCCCAGCACGGTGCCGACGCACAGACAGGGTTTGTCGCCCAGTTGCGCGGCCTGGGCCTCGCCGAACAGGGCGCGCAGATATTTCATGTTGAAGCCGTGGTCGGCCAGGGGCGTCTCGGCCTCGATGAAGGCCTCCAGCCCGTGCGGCGCGGGCGAAAAGGGCGCGGCCTGGAAGATGACGTCACGCACGTCGCAGGCCAGGCCCGCGCCGGGCCGGTCGCCCAGCAGGCCGGCGAAGGCGACGAACCTCTGCATCACCGGATGGGGCGCCCAGCCGCGCCAGACCGGCGCATCGACGGCGGTCACGTCATTCTGGGTCAGGAAGGCGCGCAGGTCGGGGTCGGCGTCGACCACCAGAGCGACCGGGCCGTCGAACACCGCCCGCAGGGACAGGACGAAGGGGGCGATGTCGGCGGCGTCGTAGCCGGTGGCGTAGCCGACCACCGCATCCCCGTCAGGCAGGGGTTCGGTCCGGCGTCCGACCTCCAGCGCCTGGGCCAGCCAGTCCAGATAGTGCGACCGGACCGCCCCCCGTCTCATGACATCAGCTTCATGGCGTCAGCGCGGACCCATCAGGTCGGCGAACCGGTCGAACAGATACAGGCTGTCGGCCGGACCCGGCGAGGCCTCGGGGTGGTGCTGGACGCTGAAGATCGGCTTGTCCTTGACGGCGATGCCGCAGTTGGTGCCGTCGAACAGGCTGATGTGGGTTTCGGTCACGGCGTCGGGCAGGCTGTCGCGATCGACGGTGAAGCCGTGGTTCATCGACACGATCTCGACCTTGCCGGTGGTCAGGTCCTTGACCGGATGGTTGGCGCCGTGGTGGCCCTGTTCCATCTTCACCGTCCTGGCGCCCAGGGCCAGGGCCAGCATCTGGTGGCCCAGGCAGATGCCCATCAGCGGCTTGCCGCTGGCGACCAGTTTCTGAATCTCGGGCACGGCGTATTCGCCGGTCGCGGCCGGATCGCCCGGACCGTTCGACAGGACGACGCCGTCCGGATTGCGCGCCAGAACCTCTTCCGCCGTCGTCGTCGCCGGGACCACGGTAATCCGCGCGCCGGTCGAGGCCAGGGCGCGCAGGATGTTGCGCTTCACCCCATAGTCGATGACGACCACCTGCTTGCGGCCTTGCGTCTTCGGATGGCCTTCCGGCCATTCCCACAGGCCCTCGTCCCATTCGAACGCCTGCAGCGTCGAGGCGGGCTTGGCCAGGTCCAGGCCGACCAGGCCGGTCCAGGCCTTGGCCTGCGCCACCAGGGCGTCGAGGTCGAACTCGCCGTTCGGGTCATGGGCGATGACCGCGTGCGGCGCGCCCTTGTCGCGGATGATCTTGGTCAGGGCGCGGGTGTCCACGCCGGCCAGGCCGACGACGCCGCGCCGTTTCATCCAGTCGTCGAAACTCGCGTCCGATCTATAGTTGGCCGGATCGGTCGGCACGTCGCGGAAGATCGCGCCCCGCGCCGAGGTGTCCGAACCGCCGCCCATCTGCTCGATGTCTTCGACGTTCGTCCCCGTATTGCCGACATGCGGGAAGGTGAAGGCCAGGATCTGGCTCATGTAGGACGGGTCGGTCAGGATTTCCTGATAGCCGGTCATGGCGGTGTTGAAGACCACCTCGCCCAGGGCCGATCCAACCGCTCCGACGCCGATTCCCTGCAGGACCGTGCCGTCGGCGAGCGCGAGGACGCCTGTCGCGCCCGGAAGAATCTTGATCGTCATGGGCGCGCTCCTACACACGAATCCGGCCCAAACGGAGGCCGGAGACAAACGGCGGGGTCGTTAAGCCCTGCCGTGCGCCGGGTCAACGACCATCCGCATCCTAAGCCGGGCCGACCAGACGGAACTGGGCCGCCGAACCGCCCTGGGCGTGGGGCGCCAGCCACAGATCGAACAGGCCCGGCTCGATCCGATACGTATTGTCCTCGCCGATGAAGCCCAGCTGGCGGGCGTTCAGGGTGAAACGCACCGTCTCGCTCTGGCCCGGCCGCAGCGTCACCCGCTTGAAGTCCTTCAGCAGCCGCCCCGGCTGGGTCAGGCTGGCGACCCGGTCGTGGATATAGAGCTGGACCAGCTCCTCGGCGACATGGGCGCCCTGGTTGGTGACGGTCACGGCCACGTCCAGCGTGCCGGCCCAGGCCATCTGGTTGCTCTCCATCTCGACCGGACCATAAGCGACCTCGCCATAGGTCAGGCCGTAGCCGAACGGATACAGGGCCGTATTGGTCGTCTCGCGGTAGCGGGCCTTGTATTCCTCGATCGGCAGGTCCGGATTGGCCGGACGGCCGGTGTTCTTGTGGTCGTAGGAATAGGGCTGCTGGCCCGACTTGTGCGGGAAGCTGACCGGCAGGCGGGCCGAGGGGCCGTGATCGCCGAACACGACGTCGGCGACGGCGTTGCCCATCTGCTCGCCCAGGAACCAGGTGACGACGATGGCCTGGGCGTTCTTGACATTGCCCTCCAGCGCCAGGGCCCGGCCGTTGCGCAGCAGTATGACCATGGGCTTGCCCGTGGCGGCCATGGCGTCGACCAGGGCCTGTTGCGGGGCCGGGACGACGATCTCGGTGCGCGACTGCGCCTCGCCCGACATCTTCTGGCTCTCGCCGATGGCCAGGACGATGACGTCGGCGTTGGCGGCCGCACGGACGGCCTCTTCGATCCCGCCGTCCAGCGGGGTCTCGACGCCCGAACCGCGCGCGACGGTCAGGGCTTGCGGATCGGTCATGGCGGCGCGGAAGCCGGCTTCCAGCGAGACGCGGCGCTCCGGCGCGCCCCAGATGGTCCACGGTCCCCAGACATTGTCCACATCGTCGGCGAACGGGCCGACCAGGGCGATCTTCTGGCTCTTGTTCAGCGGCAACAGCTGATTGTCGTTCTTCAGCAGGACCACCGACTTGCGGCCCGCCTCGCGCGACAGGGCGATGTGTTCGCGCGACCCCACCACGGCCTTTTCACGCACCGGATCCGTGCCGCGATAAGGATCGTCGAACAGGCCCAGGGCCGCCTTGGTGGTCAGGAGACGGCGCACCGCCTCGTCCAGCCGGGCCATCGACACCTCGCCGCTCGCCACCAGGCTGGGCAGGTGTTCCAGATAGAGGCCCGAGACCATCGAGACATCGACCCCGGCGTTGAAGGCGAGGCGAGCGGCGTCGCGGCCGTCCTCGGCGAAGCCGTGGGCGACCAGTTCCTGTTCGGAGGTGTAGTCGGAGACGACGAAGCCCTCGAAGCCCCATTCGCCGCGCAGGATGTCGGTCAGCAGCTTGCGGCTGCCCGAGGCGGGCACGCCATTGACGTCGTTGAAGGCGCTCATGATCGACAGGGCGCCGGCGTCCACCGCCGCCTTGAACGGCGGCAGATAGACCCCGCGCAGCGTCTGTTCGCTCATGTCGGTGGTGTTGTACTCGACCCCGCCGATGGCGCCCGAATAGGCGGCCATGTGTTTGGCGGTGGCCAGGACGGCGTCGCGGTCGTCCAGACCCTTTTCGCCCTGGAAGCCGCGCACCCGGGCGGCGGCCAGCAGGTTGTTCAGCAGCACGTCCTCGCCGGCGCCCTCGACATTGCGGCCCCAGCGCTGGTCGCGGGCCACGTCCACCATGGGGGCGTAGGTCTGGTGCACGGCCGAGGCGGCCGTCTCGACCGCAGCGGCGCGGGCGGTGCGATAGGCCAGATGGGTGTCGAAGGCCGCAGCCTCGGCCAGGGGCACGGGGAAGATGGTGGACAGGCCGTGGATCACGTCCGCCGCGAACAGCAGCGGGATCTTCAGCCGGCTTTCCTCCATCGCCACCTGCTGGATGCGGCGGCCGGTCTCGGCGCCGATGCCGTTGAACAGGCTGCCGACCTTGCCTTCGCGGATCAGGGCGGTGACGCGCGCGGGGTCCCCCGTGCCGTCCAGCGGATTGACCGCCGTGGGCATCCAGCGGAACGGGTCGGCGAGCAGGTTCAACTGGCCCGCCTTCTCCTCCACGGTCATGGCCGCGATCAGATCTTCGATCCGCTGGCGATGACGCTGAACGGCGCGGGCGGTTTCGGCGGTAGCAGGCATGGGGAAGACTCCGGCGCCCATCAGGGCGAGAAGCCCGAGGCCAGACAAGAAGTTTCGACGGGAAGCCGAAGGTTTTACAGGTCGCGTCTTCATGGGGCGCTCCTTCGGAAGGTCGGGCGGAAGATCGGCGGCGAGATCGTGCGGATCAGGCCGGGGAGGCATGTGGCCTAACCTCTGGCGCATGCCCCCGTCCAGACCCGCGCCGGATGTAAATGATGTAACTGACACGTCGGCGACCACCGCGCGCCCGTCAACCCAAGGCGATATCCAGGAACATCATGCCCACCAGGCCGATCATCAGACCGATCATCGAGCCGTCCCCCTTGGACTGTTCGCGGGTCTGGGGAATGATCTCGGCGGTGACGACATAGATCATGGCGCCCGCCGCCAGTCCCAGGCCCCACGGCAGTGCGCCGGGCGATGCCCCCACGACTCCGGCCCCGATCAGACCGCCGACAGGCTCGACCAGACCCGACGCCAGCGCGGCCAGGAAGGCGGCGCCGCGACCATAGCCCAGCGAGGCCATGGCGGCCGAGACGGCCAGGCCTTCGGGCATGTTCTGGATGCCGATGCCCAGGGCGGTGGCCAGGCCCTGGTGCATGTCGCCGCCGCCGAAACTGACGCCGACGGCCGCGCCTTCGGGGAAGTTGTGCAGGGTGATGGCGATGATGAACAGCCAGATGCGACGGGCGAGATGCTTGGACTGGGCCGGACCGATGGCCAGCATGTCCACGGGCGCGAACCGGTTCATCAGGCCGATCACCGTGGCCCCGATCAGCACCGCCGCCGCCATGGTCCCCGCCGCCCAGCCCTGAGACGCGCCCCCGGCCTGGAGCACGTCGACGCCCGGAATGATCAGCGAGAAGAAGGAGGCCGCCAGCATCACCCCGGCGGCGAAGCCCAGCAGGACGCTCTGGGTCTGTTGTCCCGGCCGTTTGACGAACAGCATGGGCGCCGCGCCGACCGCCGTCATCATGCCCGCCGCCAGACTGCCCAGGGCGCCGGCCGCGATCGGGGAAAGGGATTCCATCATCCGCCTGCTGTGGCGGTGGATACGGCAAGAGACAAGCCCGAACAGTCGCGTTAGAGAAACCTTCATGTCCCAGGCCGCCGCCCTCCCCCCGCGCCCAGACTCCGCCACCAGCGCCGCGTCGGCCCTGAGGGCGGCGCGGCGCATCGTGGTCAAGATCGGATCCTCGCTGCTGATCGACGCCGAAACGCGGCGGCCGACCCGCGACTGGCTGGCGGCCGTGGCGTCGGATCTGGCCGTACTGAAGGCCGAGGGGCGCGAGGTCATCGTGGTCTCGTCCGGCTCCATCGCCCTGGGCCGGGGGCGTCTGCCGAAACTGGGGGCGCGGCTGGAGGACAAGCAGGCGGCGGCCTCGGTCGGGCAGTCGCTGCTGATGGCCGCCTGGTCCGAGGCCCTGGCGCCCCACGATCTGGTGGTCGGCCAGGTGCTGCTGACGCGCGACGACACCGAACGGCGCCGCCGCTGGCTGAACGCCCGCGCCACGGTCGAGGCCCTGCTGGGCCACGGGGTCATCCCCGTCGTCAACGAGAACGACACCGTCGCCACCGAAGAGATCCGCTATGGCGACAACGACCGGCTGGCGGCGCGGACGGCCCAGCTGGCGCGGGCCGATCTGCTGATCCTGCTGTCGGACGTGGACGGCCTCTACACCGCCGATCCGCGCCGCGATCCCACCGCCGCCCATCTGCCCCTGATCGAGACCCTGAGCCCCGACATCCTGGCCATGGGCGGGGGCGCCAACACCCAGGCCGGGGTCGGAACCGGCGGCATGGCGACCAAGCTGGCGGCGGCCCAGATCGCCCGCTCGGCCGGGTGCGCCACCATCATCGCCTCGGGCCAGACCCTGTCGCCGCTCAGCGCCGTCCAGGCGGGCGCCCGCGCCACCCTGATCGCCGCGCCCGACGGACCGATGGCCGCCTACAAACAGTGGATCGCCGGCAGTCTGTCGCCGGCGGGATCCCTGACGCTGGACGGGGGCGCCGTGACCGCGCTGAAGGCGGGCAAGAGCCTGCTGCCCGCCGGGGTCACGGCCGTGAGCGGCGATTTCGAAAAAGGCGACTGCGTGCGCCTGACCGACCCCGAGGGCCGGGCCGTGGGCGTGGGCCTGGCCGCCTACGCCGCCGACGAGGCCGTCCGCATCCGGGGCCGCCGCTCGGACGAGATCGAGGCCATCCTCGGCTATCGCGGCGCCTCGGTTCTGATCCACCGCGACGACATGGTTCTGGACGAGCGATGACCGATCTTGAGACCCGAATGATGGACCTGGGCCGACGCGCCCGCGCCGCCGCCGTCGCCCTGCGTGATGCGCCTGCCGCCGCCCGCACCCGCGCGCTGGAGGTGCTGGCGCAAAAGCTGACGGCGGCCGAGGCCCAGATCCTGGCCGCCAACGCCCAGGACGTGGACGCCGCCCGCGCCAATGGCATGACCGAGGCCCTGATCGACCGGCTGGCCCTGACGCCCGCCCGCGTCGCCGGCATGGCCCAGGCTGTGGCGACCATCGCCGCCGTGGCCGATCCCCTGGGCGTCGAGACCGAACGCTGGACCCCGGCCAACGGCCTGGACATCGCCCGGGTCCGCACCCCCATCGGCGTGCTGGGCGTCATCTATGAGAGCCGGCCCAATGTCACCGCCGACGCCGCCGCCCTGTGCATCCGTTCGGGCAATGCGGCCATCCTGCGCTGCGGCTCCGACTGTCTGCACTCGTCGCTGGCCATCGCGGGCCTGATCGCCCAGGCGCTGGACGAGGCCGGCCTGCCCGCCGACGCGGTGCAACTGGTGGACACGCCTGACCGCGCGGCCGTGGGCCTGATGCTGACCGGGCTGGACGGCGCCATCGACGTGATCATCCCGCGCGGGGGCAAGAGCCTGGTCGCGCGGGTCCAGGCCGAGGCCCGGGTGGCGGTGCTCAGCCATCTGGAAGGGCTGAACCACACCTATCTGCACGAAGCCGCCGATCTGGCGGTGGCGCGGGCCGTGGTGGTGAACGCCAAGATGCGGCGGGTGTCGGTCTGCGGCGCGACCGAGACCCTGCTGGTGGATCGGGCGGCGGCGGAACGCCTGCTGCCGCCCGTCGCCGCCGACCTGATCGCCGCCGGATGCGAACTGCGCGGCGACGCCGAGGCTGTGGCCCTGGTTCCCGCCATGATCCCGGCGACGGAGGCCGACTGGACCACAGAATATCTGGCGCCCATCCTGGCGGTGCGGATCGTCGATGACCTGGACGGCGCCGCCGACCATATCGCCCGTTACGGCTCGGGCCACACCGAGGCGATCATCACCACAGACTCAGACGCCGCCGAACGGTTCGCGGCGCGGGTGGACAGCGCCATCGTCCTGATCAACGCCTCGACCCAGTTCGCCGACGGGGGCGAGTTCGGCTTCGGCGGCGAGATCGGCATCTCCACCGCCCGCCTGCACGCTCGCGGCCCGGTAGGGGCCGAACAGCTGACCACCTACAAATACGTGGTGCGCGGCCAGGGCCAGATCAGACCCTGACCTTCTCCCTCCCCGTCCGGGGAGGGTGGCTGAGCCGCAGGCGAAGCCGGGTGGGGGCGGCCCAGCAAAGCATCCCTGAACGAAAAGAGGCGGCTCGTTTCCGAGCCGCCCCCACCCGGTCGCTGGCGCGACCTCCCTCCCCCGCAGGGGGAGGGAGAAAACGCCTCAGCCGCGTTGCGGCAGGGCATAGGCGATGACGTAGTCCCCCCGTGGCGTCTCCATGAAATGGTGGCCGCCCGCCATGATGACCAGATACTGGCGGCCGTTCTGCTCATAGATCATCGGGTTGGCCTGACCGCCGGCCGGCAGCACGTCCGACCAGACCGTCTCGCCCGTCTCGATGTCGATGGCGCGGATCAGGTCGTCGGTGGCGGCGGCGATGAAGATCAGGCCGCCGGCCGTGACGACCGACCCGCCGTTGTTCGGCGTGCCGATCTCCAGCGGCAGGTGCGAGGGGATGCCCCACGGCCCGTTCTTGCGCGCCGTGCCGAACGGACGGTCCCACAGGGTCTGGCCCGAGCGCAGGTCGATGGCGGTGATGCCGCCGTAGGGAGGCTCCTTGCACAGCAGGCCCGTCCACTTCACGCGCCAGCCGGCGTTGACGTCGATCGCGTAGGGCACGCCGATCTGCGGATCGCCGGCGCCTTCGCCCTTGGACAGGCTGCCGCCGCGCAGGGCCAGCTCCTTCTGCTGCTCGATGTAGCGGGGGTCGTCGCGCGGGAACCAGCCCTTCTCGTTGGCCTCTTCGCGCGGCACCAGCCGGTTGTAGTTGGGCATGTCGTTATAGTTGGCGATGATCACGCCACGCACCGGATCGACCGCCACGCCGCCCCAGTCCGAACCGCCGTTGTAGCCCGGATAGTTGATGTAGTGGTTGGTCGAGGGCGGGGTGTAATAGCCTTGGTAATTCGCCTTCTTGAAGTTGATGCGGCACATCATCTGGTCGATGGGGGACATGCCCCACATGTCGCGCTCTTCGAGGTTCGGCTTGCGCAGGGTGGCGAACAGCGAGAACGGCTGGGTCGGGGCGCGCTGGCCCTGTTCGGTTCCGCCCGTGGTCGGGACCGGGCGTTCCTCCATCCCGTGCAGCATCTGGCCGGTGGCGCGGTTGAACACATACATGTCGCCCTGTTTGGTGGGCAGCAGCAGGGCCGGCACGACGCCGCCCCCCGTGGGATAGTCGATCAGGGTCGCCTGCGAGCCCAGGTCGAAGTCCCAGACATCCTTGTGAACCGTCTGGAAATGCCAACGCGGCTTGCCCGTCGTCACATCGAGCGCGACCAGGGCGGTGGAGTATTCATTCTCCTGCGGGCGACGCGAGCTGGACCAGTAGTCGGCCGCCGAATTGCCCATGGGCAGATAGACCAGACCCAGGGCCTCATCCCCCGTGGCCGTGGTCCACATATTGGGCGTGCCGGGCGTATAGGTCTCGCCCTCGGGCGGCAGGCCGGTGCGGTCGGGGCGCATCATGTCCCAGGCGAAGCGGAGTTCGCCGGTCTCGACGTCAAAGCCCTGGATCACGCCAGAGGCGTTCCATCGTTTCTGGCCGTCCAGCACCTGATGCCCGGTCACGATCACGCCCCGCACGATGACGGGGGGCGAGGTGATCGACACCATGCCGGGATAGGGGTCGCCCATGCCGCGCTTGATGTCCACGGCGCCGTTCTGACCGAAGGCCGGGCAAGGCCGGCCGGTCTGGGCGTCGACGGCGATGATACGGCCGTCCAGGGTGCCTTCGATGATCTTGGTGGCGCAGGGCTGGGCCGGCTGGGCGTCGGCGCGGACATGATAGGTCACGCCGCGGCAGGCGGCCGTATAGGGGATGTTCTCGTCCGCGACCTGGGGATCATAGGCCCATTTCTGCTGGCCGGTCGCGGCGTCCAGCGCGAACAGCTTGTTGCGCGCGGAACAGAGATAGACGGTGTTCCCGATCTTCAGCGGCGTGGTCTCGGCGCCCCAACGCTCCTCCGGCAGATCGCCGGTGCGGAAGGTCCAGGCGCGTTCCAGCCGGCCGACATTGTCCTTGTTGATCTGGGTCAGCGGGGAATAACGCTGGGCGCTGTCGGTGCCGCCCCAGGCGGGCCAGTCGGCGCCGGTTTTCAGCAGGGCCGGATCATTATAGGCGCCGCGCGGTCCCGGCAGCCGGTTCTCGACGCCGGCCTGGTTGGCCTGGGCGACTGCAAACCCGAACACCACGGTCAGAACCGCCAGCCCCAGGGCGCCGCCCCCGGCCAACCGCTTGCCGCCGTGCGGCTTCAGCACGGGCAGGGTCGCCAGAACCAGGACCATCAAGACCAGAGGCCCCACCAGCCGGGGCACCAGGGCCCAGCCGTCCAGACCCGTCTCCCACAAGGCCCACACGAGGGTGAAGAGGAAGGCCGCGCCATAGACCCACACGCCCCTGACGTCCCGCAACACCAGCAGGGCGCCGGCGACGATCAGCATCAGGCCCACGACCAGATAGTACCAGGAACCGCCCAGACTCAGGAGCTGAACGCCGCCGACGGCGAGGATCCCGCCGATCAGAAAAATCAAAACACCCAGGAGGAGGGTCAACCACCCACCCCATCCGCTCGGCGTGGTCCATCGCGGCATGGCGGTTCCCTTGAGAAATTAGAATGGAAAGCCAACGACCGCGAGCCGGGGAGGTTCCGGCAAAGATTGGAGACGCCTGAAACCTGTTTCCCCAACCCTACCGATAGCGCAATTTGCTGTCTCGAATTTCGACATATCAGGATGCCTATTGCAACTTGAGCAGCCGCGAACGGGTCTCAGCAATAATATTTGCCTAGGCCGGACCATTCGCGGCATAAGCGCGTCATGCACAAGACCCTGAAGCAAGGCGGGACTTTCGTCGTCGAACCACGCCGCCTCTCGAAGGCCACAGCCGAACTGCGCGCACGCGGGTTCGGCGAGATCACGATTCCGCCCTCGACCGAGACGGCCGAGAAACAGGCGTCGCGCTGCACCGACTGCGGCGTGCCGTTCTGCCAGAACGCCTGTCCGCTTCAGAACAATATTCCCGACTGGCTGCGCCTGTCGGCCGAGAACGAGCCGCGCGAGGCCTGGCGCGTCGCGTCGCTGACCTCGACCATGCCCGAGATCTGCGGCCGCATCTGTCCGCAGGACCGGCTGTGCGAGGGCGCCTGCACCCTGAACCAGTCCGGCTGGGACGCGGTGACCATCGGCTCGGTCGAGGCCTGGCTGGGCGATCAGGCCTTCGCCAACGGCTGGGTCGAACCGATCCGCCCGGCGGCCGAACGCGGCGAGAGCGTCGGCGTCGTCGGCGCGGGTCCGGCCGGCATGGCCGCCGCCGACCGTCTGCGCAGCGAAGGCTATCAGGTCACGGTCTATGACCGGCATGACCGGGCCGGCGGCCTGCTGATCTACGGCATCCCCGGCTTCAAGCTGGAGAAGCACGTCGTCCAGCGCCGCGTGGACCGTCTGATCGACGGCGGAGTCCAGTTCGTCCTGGGCTGCGAGATCGGCAAGGACGTGACCCTGGCCGAACTGCGCGAGCGCCACGACGTGGTCCTGCTGGCCATGGGCGTCTATCAGCCGCGCATCCTGTCGGCGCCGGGCCGGGGTCCGGATTCGACCGTCGCGGCCCTGTCCTATCTGACGCACCAGAACCGGCGCGACCTGGGCGACGCCGAGGAAGACGGCTGGCACGAGGCGCGCGGCAAGCGGGTGGTGGTCATCGGCGGCGGCGACACGGCCATGGACTGCGTCCGCACCGCCGTTCGCCAGGGCGCGGCCTCCGTCACCTGCCTGTATCGGCGCGACCGCGAGAACATGCCCGGCTCGGCCCGCGAAGTGGTCAACGCCGAGGAGGAAGGCGTTGTCTTCGAATGGCTGGGCGCGCCCAAGGCCCTGCTGTCCCAGGGCGACCGCGTCACCGGCGTCCGCGCCGCGCGGATGCAGCTGACCGAGGCGGCCCCCGGACAGCGTCGCGACATCGTGCCCGTCCCCGGCGCCGACTTCGACATTCCGGCCGACATCGTCATCGAGGCCCTGGGCTTTTCGCCCGAGCCGTTCGCGGCGCATGAGCCCGATCTGCGCCTGCGCGACGACGGCACGATCAAGGTCGGCTCGGTCAGCTTCGCCACCAGCCTGCCCGGCGTCTTCGCCGCCGGCGACGCGGTGCGCGGCGCCTCGCTGGTCGTCTGGGCCGTGCGCGAGGGCCAGGACGCCGCCGCCGAAATCGACCGTTACCTGAAGACCCGCACCGAGGAGGTCGCGGCATGACCCAATGGCTTGATAAGTACGAAGAAACCCGCGACCGCCTGGAAGCCGGCCACGCCTATGACCGCGCCTCCGAGCGCGACGCCTGCGGCGTGGGCCTGGTCTGCTCCATCGATGGCAGCCCGCGTCGCGACGTGGTGGAATATGCGATCCGCAGCCTGAAGGCCGTGGCTCACCGCGGCGCGGTCGATCCCGACGGCCTGTCGGGCGACGGGGCCGGCATCATGGCCGAACTGCCCCAGGGCTTCTTCGCCGAACAGGTGGCCTCCATCGGCCAGTCCCTGCGTCCCGGCCCGATCTGCGTCGGCCAGGTCTTCCTGCCGCGCACCGACCTGGGCGCCCAGGACCGCGCCCGCGCCATCGTCGAGACCGAGGCCCTGCGCGCCGGCTTCTGGATCTATGGCTGGCGTCAGACGCCCATCGACCTGTCGGTGGTGGGGACCAAGGCCGGGGCGACCCGGCCCGAGATCGAACAGATCATGCTGGCCCCGCCCCTGGACGACGCCGGCCAGCCGCTGGACGGCGAGGCGCTAGAGCGCGAGCTGTATCTGTGCCGCCGCCGCATCGAAAAGACGGTCAAGACCGAGAACCTGGCCGCCGTCTACATCTGCACCCTGTCCGCGCGCTCCATCGCCTACAAGGGGATGGTGCGGGCCGAGCTGCTGGGCAACCTGTACCCCGACCTGGAGGATCCGCGTTTCGTCTCGGCCTACGCCGTCTTCCACCAGCGCTATTCGACCAACACCTTCCCCGAATGGAAGCTGGCCCAGCCCTTCCGGATGATGGCCCACAACGGCGAGATCAATACGCTGAAGGGCAATCTGAACTGGATGAAGTCGCACGAGATCCGCATGGCCGCCCAGGCCTTCGGCGACCGTGACCGCGAGGTGAAGCCGGTGGTCCAGCCGGGCGGATCGGACTCGGCCGCGCTGGACAATGTCATGGAGGTGCTGGTCCACGCCGGGCGCCCCGCCCCCATGGCCAAGGCCCTGCTGATCCCCGAGGCCTGGGCCAAGGACGACGTGGTCATGCCGCCCGAACACCGGGCCTTCTACGCCTATTGCAACGCGGTCATGGAGCCGTGGGACGGCCCGGCCGCCATCTGCGCCGCCGACGGTCGCTGGATCGTGGCGGGCAAGGACCGCAACGGCCTGCGCCCCCTGCGCGCCGTCGAGACCGTCGACGGCCTGCTGATGGCCGGCTCCGAAGCCGGTCTGGTGCCGATCCCCGAGAGCCGGGTGAAGCGCCGCCTGCACATCGGCCCCGGCAAGCTGATCGCCGTCGATATGAAGCACGGCCGTCTGTACGACGAGCACGAGGCCATCGACGCCCTGGCCGCCGCCCACCCCTATACCGAGTGGCTGGACAATATGGTCGATCTGGAGCCGATCATCGGCCCCGGACCCGAACCACGCTCGACCTCGGGCGATGATCTGACGCGCCGTCAGATCGCCGCCGGCTTCAGCCGCGAGGATCTGGACCTGTTGCTGGACGCCCTGGTGCGCGACGGCAAGGAGGCGGTCGGCTCGATGGGCGACGACGCCCCGCCGGCGGTGCTGTCGGCCCTGCCCCGCCCGCTGAGCCACTATTTCCGCCAGAACTTCAGCCAGGTGACCAATCCGCCCATCGACCCGCTGCGTGAAGCCGGGGCCATGAGCCTGAAGACCCGGTTCAAGAACCTGGGCAATATCCTGGCCCAGGAAGCGGCCCAGACCGACGTCTTTGTGCTGGACAGCCCGGTGCTGACCAACGGCATGTATGAGCGGATGATCGAGACGGTCGGGGCGGGTTCGACTGTGGTCATCGACTGCAGCTATGACACCCCGTCCGAGGACGCGCGGCCCGGCGCCGGCCTGCGCGCGGCGCTGGACCGGATCATGGACGAGGCCGAGGCCGCCGCCCGCGACGGGGCGGCCCTGGTCGTGCTGACGGATCAGCAGGGGTCGGCGGGGCGTCTGGCCGCGCCGATGATCCTGGCCACGGCCGGGGTTCACGGCCGCCTGACCCAGGCGGGTCTGCGCTCCTATTGCTCCATCGTGGTCCGCACGGCCGAGACCCTGGACCCGCACGGGTTCGCGGTCCTGGTCGGGGTCGGCGCGACCACCGTCAACGCCTGGCTGGCCCAGGACCTGTTCCAGGAGCGTCTGGACCGGGGCCTGTATCCCGGCCTGACGCTGCGCGACGCCTGCCTGAACTACAAGAAGGGCATCGAGGCGGGCCTGCTGAAGACCCTGGCGCGCAAGGGGATCAGCGTCATCTCCGCCTATCGCGGCGGCTGCGAGTTCGAGGTGCTGGGCCTGTCGCGCGCCCTGACGGCCGAATTCTTCCCCGGCGCCCCGTCGCGCATCTCCGGCATCGGCCTGGCCGGTCTGGAACAGGCGGCGATGAAGCGGCACACGGTCGCCTGGGGCGAGGCCCGGCCCTCGCCCGCCATCGGCGGCTTCTTCAAGATCCGCTCGGGCGGCGAGGCCCACGCCCACGAGGCCAAGACCATCCACCTGCTGCAGGACGCCTGCAACCGCGGCGACTATCGCCGGTTCAAGCAGTTCTCGGAGGCCGTCAGAAACCAGCCGGACCTGTCCTTGCGCGATCTGCTGGACTTCCGCGAGGGCGTCGCCATTCCGGTGGACCAGGTCGAGAGCGTGTCGGACATCCGCCGCCGCTTCCTGACCCAGGCCATGTCCCTGGGCGCACTGGGCCCCGAGGCGCACGAGACGCTGAACATCGCCATGAACCGCATCGGCGCCCGCTCGGTCTCGGGCGAGGGCGGCGAGGATCCGGAACGCTATCACCCGCGCGCCAACGGCGACGACGCCAACTCGGCGGTGAAGCAGGTGGCCTCGGGCCGGTTCGGCGTCACGGCCGAATATCTGAACCAGTGCCGCGAGATCGAGATCAAGGTGGCCCAGGGCGCCAAGCCCGGCGAGGGCGGGCAACTGCCCGGCTTCAAGGTCACCGAGTTCATCGCCCGGATGCGCCACGCCGTGCCCGGCACCACCCTGATCAGCCCGCCGCCGCATCACGACATCTATTCGATCGAGGACCTGGCCCAGCTCATCTACGACCTGAAGGCCATCAACCCCGACGCCAAGGTGACGGTGAAACTGGTGTCCGCCTCGGGCATCGGGGCCATTGCGTCCGGGGTGGCCAAGGCCAACGCCGACGCCATCCTGATCGCCGGCCACAACGGCGGCACCGGCGCCTCGCCCCAGACCTCGATCAAACACGCCGGCCTGCCGTGGGAAATCGGCCTGGCCGAGGCCCATCAGGTGCTGACGCTGAACAATCTGCGCGGCACGGTGACGCTGCGGACCGACGGCGGGGTCCGCACCGGCCGCGACGTGGTCATCGCCGCCATGCTGGGGGCAGAGGAATACGGGGTCGGCACCGCCGCCCTGATCGCCATGGGCTGTCTGATGGTGCGCCAGTGCCATTCGAACACCTGCCCCGTCGGCGTCTGTTCCCAGGACGAGCGGCTGCGCGAGAAGTTCACCGGCACCCCGGACAAGGTGGTCAACCTGTTCACCTTCATCGCCGAGGAGACGCGCGAAATCCTGGCCTCGATCGGCGCCCGGACGATGGACGAGATCATCGGCCGCACCGACCTGCTGCGTCAGGTCCGGCGCGGCGGCTCGCACCTGGACGACCTGGACCTGAACCCCCTGCTGGTTCGGGTGGACGAGGGCGCGGCCGGCAAATGGGCGGACAAGGGGCGCAAGCCCATCGCCGACAGCCTGGACGCCCGGGTGTTGAAGGACGCGGTGCGGTTCCTGGATCGCGGCCAGACGCTGGAACTGTCCTATCCGCTGAACAACACCCAGCGCACGGTCGGGGCCGCCGTCTCGTCCGCCATCGTGCGGCGGTTCGGGGCGCAGGGGCCGGCCGGTCGGCTGAAGCTGCGTCTGGAAGGCATCGCTGGCCAGAGCTTCGGCGCCTTCGCCGCCAAGGGGCTGGAACTGCATCTGACCGGCGAGGCCAACGACTATGTCGGCAAGGGCCTGTCGGGGGCCGAAATCTCGATCCGCACGCCGGAATGGCGCGAGGACCAGCTGATCTGCGGCAACACCACCCTGTATGGCGCGACCTCGGGCCGGCTGTTCGTGGCCGGTGCGGCGGGCGAGCGGTTCGCGGTCCGCAACTCGGGCGCCGAGGCCGTGGTCGAGGGCCTGGGCGCGCATGGCTGCGAATATATGACCGGCGGCCGGGTGGTCGTGCTGGGCGGGGTCGGATGGAACCTGGCGGCGGGCATGAGCGGCGGCGAGCTGTTCGTGCTGGATCAGCCGGGCTTCGCCGAACGGGCCCTGAACGGCGACCTGGCGGGCGTGGCCGACATCGACGAAGCGGCGGCCGAACGGCTGCGCGGACTGGTCGAGGCCCATCTGGCGGCGACCGGTTCGCCGCTGGCCCGCCGACTGCTGGGCGACTGGGACAACACGCTTGACCGTTTCGTGCGTATCCTGCCGCTTACGGACATTGTCAGAACGGAGGAACGGCTTAAGACTTCGGCCTGAGACCCTGGCCTGAGCCGTTCCTTCCTCTCCTCCCCGAGACGCATGAAATGACCCGACACGCCGCCCTGTCCGCCATCGCTGTTGCCGGGGCGGCGTCGCTCGCCTCTCCGGCCCTGGCGGCCGCGCCCGCTCTGCTGGCCCATCAGGCGCCCCTGGTCATCGACAATGCGGCGACGGCCTGGATCCTGACGTCCACCGCCCTGGTGCTGCTGATGACCCTGCCGGGTCTGGCCCTGTTCTACGGCGGCATGGTGCGCAAGAAGAACATCATCAGCGTCATCGCCCAGTCGGCGGCGGCCTTCGCCATCGTCTCGGTGCTGTGGTTCCTGGTCGGCTACAGCCTGTCGTTCGGCAAGGGGCCGGATGCGGTGAACGGTCTGATCGGCGGGGTCCAGGCGGCCTTCCTGAACGGGGTGACGATGGAGACGGCGCACAGCCTGCTGCCCGGCCTGCCGGAACTGCTGTTCGTCAGCTTCCAGATGACCTTCGCCATCATCACCCCGGCCCTGATCGCCGGCGCCTTCGCCGAGCGGATGAAATTCTCGGCCAGCCTGCTGTTCTTCGCCCTGTGGCACCTGATCGTCTATGCGCCGATCTGTCACCAGGTCTGGGGCGGCGGCTATCTGGGGAGCCTGGGCGTGCTCGACTTCGCCGGCGGGGCGGTGGTCCACGTCAATGCGGGCGTCGCCGGCCTGGTCTGCGCCCTGGTGCTGGGCCCGCGTCACGGCTTCGGCCGCGACAACATGGCCCCCGCCAATCTGGTCTACAGCGCCATCGGCACCGGCCTGCTGCTGGTCGGCTGGATCGGGTTCAACGCCGGGTCGGCCGGCGCCGCCGACGCCCTGGCCGCCACCGCCGCCTTCAACACCATTCTGGCCGCCGCCGCGGCGGCCCTGGGCTGGATGACCGTCGAATGGTTCGACCGCAAGCGCCCGACCCTGCTGGGCCTGTTGTCGGGCGTCGTCGGCGGTCTGGTCGCCATCACCCCCGCCGCCGGCTTCGTGGATCCCAAGGGCGCCTTCTTCATCGGCCTGATCGCGGGTCCGGCCTGCTACGCCGGGGCCGTCTGGCTGAAGCACGCGCTGAAGTACGACGACAGCCTGGACGCCTTCGGCGTGCACGGAATCGGCGGCATCGTCGGCGCCCTGCTGACCGGGGTCTTCGCCACCACCAGCATCAACGCCCTGTCCGAGGGCGCGACGGTGTGGAAACAGGCGCTCGGCCTGGGCGGGGCCATCGTCTGGAGCGCGGTCGGCACCTTCGTCGTCCTGATGATCTGCAAATTCACCACCGGCCTGCGCGTCACCAAGGACGAAGAGGTCGAGGGCCTGGACTATACCCAGCATGGCGAAGCCATCCACTGAGGTCACAGACAGGGACGGTTGATCCCGCCCCTGTCCGCCCCCATCTTCATCTGTGACCGGGAGCCTTGCCGATTGCGGGAGGCCCACGGTCGGTCGCTTTTCCGAGGACCCAGATGACGACGACCCGCACCATCCTGTTCGACAGCCCGTTCCTGCTGGGCTTCGACCACACCCGCGCCCTGATCGACCGCGCCGCCAAGGCGGCGGCCGAGAGCTATCCGCCCTATAACGTCGAACAGATCGGCGAGGCGGGGGTCCGCATCAGCCTGGCTGTGGCCGGGTTCGCGCCTGACGAACTGGCCATCACCCTGGAAGGGCGGCAGTTGACCATCGCCGGCAAGCGCGACGACGCGGGCAAGAGCGAACAGGCCTTCCTGCATCGCGGCATCGCGGCGCGAGGCTTTGTACGCAGCTTCGTCCTGGCCGACGGGCTGGAGATCGAGGGCGCGCGGCTGGAACACGGCCTGCTGCATGTCGATCTGATCCGGCCCGAGGCCGAGCGCCAGGTGCGGCGCATTCCCATCACGGCCGGCTGAAAAGCGCAGCCGTTCGAACCGCCCGGCGATCCGGGCGTTGTCAAAGCGAAGGAGGCGGTCCTATGACGCCGATGATGATGACCAAGGAAGATTTCGCCGGACTGGGCGCCCCCGATCTCGTCTATGTGCGCGAGGTGAAGGCGTCCGACCTGCTGGAAGAGGCGGTCGAGATGAAGGACATCGCCTTCGACCCGAATCAGTCCCTCTACGCCGTTCACAGTGCGGACGGGGAACGGCTGGCCGTCATGCTGGACCGCGACACCGCCTTCGCCGCCGCTGTGGCGCACGAGCTGGAGCCGGTCTCGGTTCACTGAACAAGGGAAAGGGCGGCCGGGCGCCGCCCTTGACGGCCCGGCCTCTCAGGCGGCCGTGGCGGGCGCCTGGTCCTTGACGAACAGGGCCTTGATCGCATCGACCGTCCGGGCCTGACGCAGCTGCTCACGCAGCTCCGGCGACCGCAGGGCGCGCGAGACCGCCGCCAGGGCGCGCAGATGTTCGGCGCCGTCCTTGGGCGGGGCGAACAGGGCCAGCAGCAGATCGACCGGACGATCATCGACCGCTTCATAGGCCACAGGCGTATCCAGGCGCACGAAGACGGCCGTGACCCGGTCGATCTCCTTCAGACGGGCGTGCGGCACGGCCACGCCGGAGCCCAGGCCGGTGGAGCCCAGGGCTTCGCGTTCCAGCAGGGCCTCGAAGATACGGCCTTGGTCGACGCCCAGAGCCTGGGCCGCAGCCTCGGCCACGGCATGAAGCGCCTGACGTTTCGACGAGGCGCCGCCACGCAGCACCACGCCGTTCGGCGCGAGCAGATCTGCGATATCCATGGGTAGCCCAACTCTAGATAAGCGACTGGCGGCCGCGGGCGCCCCTTTAGAGGCTCCCGCGGCAAAGTCAAACTAAGCCGTAGTCTAATGCCCGTTCGACTTCTTCGTGCGCTCGGGGTCGATCCAGCCGACATTGCCGTCTGGGCGGCGATAGACGACGGACAGGCCGCCGTGCGCCGCATTGCGGAACAGCACCACCGGATAGCCGGTCATATCCAGTTCCAGGACCGCGCGACCGACCGTGATGGAGCGGATCTCATGCTCGGTCTCGGCGATGACCATGCCCACGGGCGGCGGGCCGTCGTTCTCGCCGGTGTCGCCGAAGACGTCGTCCTCGACGCTGTCGGGATCCCGCAGCACGATGCTGCGAGCGACTTCGCGGGCGGCGTTTTCGGTTTTTTCAGGCGACAGGCCCTTGGGCCCGATGTGGTGATCCTTGAGCCGGCGCTTGTAGCGACGGACCCGCTTTTCGAGACGATCCAGCGCCTCGGTGAAGGCGGAATGGGCGTCGCCGCCCATGCCCGTCGTCACCAGGGTCTGGCCCGACGCGAGGCGGACCCAACAGTCCACCTTGAAGTTGTGGCCGTCCTTGGACACCACGACCTCGGCGTCTTCACCGCCGCGGGCGAAGTATTTTCCGACCCCGTCTTCGAGTTCTTGGGAGATGCGCGAGCCTAACGCTTCGCCGACATCCACTTGCTTGCCGCTGACTTGGACTTGCATACGGATAGAACGCTCCCGCCCGCATTTGGTGTCAATCGGGATCACCGATTTGTGGTCACGCTTCAGCCGGTCTTAAGCATCCTGCGGCGCTCGACGGAGGACGGAATCCTCAAGGCTTCCCGATACTTGGCGACCGTTCTACGGGCTATATCTATGCCCGCCTCCTTAAGGATTTCGACGATCCGATCATCGGACAAAACGTCGCCCCCCACCCCTTCCCCATCGATCATGGTTTTTATCCGATGGCGGACCGCCTCGGCCGAATGAGTCGAGGCGCCGTCCACCGATTGGATGGCGGCGGTGAAGAAGAATTTCAGCTCGAACACCCCGCGCGGGGTCGAGACATATTTGTTGGAGGTGACGCGGCTGACCGTCGATTCGTGCATGCCGATGGCGTCGGCGACCGTCTTCAGATTCAGCGGGCGAAGAAATTCGACGCCGAAGGCCAGGAAGGCGTCCTGCTGGCGCACGATCTCGGACGAGACCTTCAGAATGGTCTTGGCGCGCTGGTCCAGCGACTTGACCAGCCAGCTGGCCTGGGCGGCGCATTCGGCGACGAAGGTCTTTTCGGTGTCGGACCGGGCGCCGGCCTGGACCAGGCCGTGATAGCGTTTGTCGATCAACAGACGCGGCAGGGTGTCGGCGTTCAGCTCGACCCGCCAGCCGCCGGCCGGGTCGGGCCGCACATGGACGTCGGGCACCACGGTCTGGGCCGGTTCGCCGCCGAATCCGGCGCCGGGGCGGGGCGTCAGGGCCTTCAGCTCGGCGATCATCTCGGCCAGATCCTCGCCGTCGACGCCGCAGATCTTCTTCAGGCCCGCCAGGTCGCGCCGGGCCAGCAGGTCCAGATGGTCGAGCAGGGCGCCCATGGCCGGATCGAATCGATTGCGCTCGATCAGCTGCAGCTTCAGGCATTCGGGCACCGAACGGGCCATGATCCCGGTCGGCTCGAACCCCTGGCAGACGGCGACGACGGCCTCGATCCGGTCCAGGCTGACGCCGAGGCGATCGGCGAACTCGGCCATTTCGCCGCGCAGATAGCCGCCCTCGTCGGTGGCGTCGATCAGGGTCAGGGCGATGGCGTGGTCGGCGGCCGAGAGGCCGGCCGAGGAGGCCTGGGCCTGCAGATGCTCCCACAGGGTCAGTTCATGGGCGTCGGGGCGTTCGCCGTCGCCTTCGAAGACCTGGCCGCCCTTGCCGGCGCTGGACCAGTCGGACAGGCCCGGCTGGGCCTCGTCCGTCATGCGGTCGCTGGTGCGTTCGCCGGGCGCGGCGTCGCCGTAGACGTCGTCGGACCCGGCGTCCATCGAGGCCACGGAATCCTGGCCGACCCCGTCGCCGAAGGACATTTCACCGTCCGGGGCGGCGTCGGAAACCGAAACCGGAGCCTCGGGGCCCTCGCCCTCGGGCTCGTCGCGTTGCAGCAGGGGATTGCGTTCCAGCTCGGCCTCGACGAACTCCTCGAGCTCGAGGTTCGACAGTTGCAGCAGCTTGATCGCCTGCTGCAGCTGGGGCGTGATGACCAGCCCCTGCCCCTGTCTGATCTCTAGACGTTGCCCGATCACGTTCGAAAAATCCTGCCGGCGCGCCAACTGGCCCGGAACTTGCTGTCAGCATGGATCGAGAGTGGTTAACGCCCGACAAACGGCGGTTCGCGTGGCGCCCGAACGCGGGCGCCGGAACACGGACGTGCAGAAGCCCCCTCGCGCTTTCGCTGCGAAGTTATGGAGGGCTGGGCGGGGCGCCGGGCCTTCGCCCGGAGTTTGGTGTTTTGAGTACCGTTTCGACGAAGGTTTGACGCTCCGCGCGAATGGTTGGCCTGCAAGCTCGGGGCGCCGAGCGGTGGCGGTCTTATCGCCTAACCCCATAAGCCTGCGACGGGTCGGCAGGGTCTGCGAACCCTGTCCCGAGTGCGGCCGAGTATCCCCCTCGACCCTCCAACGGCGTTTTGAGACGCCGCCGGCGCGGAGGGATTGCACCCCCGCTCCCGTTCCATCCGCTCCCGCCGCCGCAAGGTCGCAGGCCAAGCGAGCCCTCCAAGCGACGAGACCGAGGCGGATTATAGGGGGTGGGGAAACCCTGGCGGGGAAGTCGGGGCGAGAAACTGACAAGCCGTTGGAATCATTAGAGTGAGACCAGCGTCATTGTCACAGTTGGACCCGTTCGGACCCCCTCCGTCTCGCCGGCTTCGCCGGCGATCCACCTCCCCCAAGGGGGGAGGATTTCGGTCATCGCATTCCTCCCCCCTTGGGGGAGGTGGCGCGGCGCGAAGCGCCGTGACGGAGGGGGCGCGTCAGGCGTAGTTTTCGCCCAGATAGACCCGGCGGACCTCGGCGTCGTTGACCGCCTCTTCAGCCGTGCCTTCGAACAGGACCGACCCGCCCGAGATGATCGAGACCCGGTCGGTGATGTCCAGGGTTTCGCGGACATTGTGGTCGGTGATCAGCACGCCGATGCCCTGGTCCGCCAGATAGCGGATGACCGAACGGATGTCGGCGATGGCCAGGGGGTCGATGCCGGCGAAGGGTTCGTCCAGCAGGATGAAGGAGGGCCGGCCGGCCAGGGCGCGGGCGATCTCGACCCGACGACGCTCGCCGCCCGACAGGCCGGTGGCCGGGGCGTGACGCAGATGGTCGATGTGAAGCTCGTTCAGCAGGCGGTCGGTCTCGGCCTGAAGCTGATCGCGCGGATAGTTGAGCTCGACCACCGCCATGATGTTCTGCTCGACCGTCATGCCCCGGAAGATCGAGGCTTCCTGGGCCAGATAGCCCAGGCCCATGCGGCTGCGCTGGTACATGGGCTGGCTGGTGATGTCCTCGCCGTCCAGCCAGATCGTGCCGGAATCGGGCGGGATCAGGCCGGTGATCATGTAGAAACAGGTGGTCTTGCCGGCGCCATTGGGGCCGAGCAGGCCCGCGACCTCGCCGCGCTGAACCGTCAGGGAGACGTCGCTCACCACCTGGCGCTGGCCGAAGGCGCGGGCGATGTTGCGCACCCGCAGGCCTTTTTCAGCAGCCGAGACCGCCGGTTCCGGCGTCGCCGCCGGCCGGTCGGACAGGTTCAGGGCGGAGAGTTCCTTGCGCGCCAAATCCTCAGATCCCGTTCTTACGTCCTGGGCCGGGCGGCCTCAGTTGGTTCCGTTGGGATAGAAGACGCCCTGGATGCGGCTGCCGGCGGTCCCGCCGCGCGGGGCGCCCGACATGTTGGCCGCGTCGGTGTTGACGTTATAGACCAGCCGCCCGCCCGTCAGGACGTTCTTGCCCTGGTTCAGGATGACGTTGCCGGTCACGACCAGTTCGCCGTTCGACAGCGTATAGACGGCGCGGTCGCCGCGCATCGACTGGGTCGGGGTGACGAAATAGACGGTGCCCGTGGCCTCGACCCGCTCCGGATCGCCGGCGGCGTTGCGGAACAGGGTGATGGCCTCGGCCCGCAGACGGTTCTGGCCTTGGGTCACTTCGGCCCGGCCGCGCAGGCTGATGCGTTCGGCGGACTGTTCGCCCGTGTCGGCGCCGAAGGCGATGGGCTGGTTCGAGCTGGTGCGCGCGCTCTGGGCGTCGCCCACGGCCGGCAGGGCCAGCAGGGTCAGGGCCGCCAGCGCCGCAACCGTTCGGGCGTATTGGGTTTTCGCTGTCATCGCCGTCATTCGCCTGATCCCGAGGGATTGATGGTCCCGCTTATCTTGGTGTCGCCAGAGCCCTTGAACACCACGCGCTCGCCCTGATCATAGATCGCATAGGACGAAGCGTTGATGGTTCCAATAGGGCCGGCGCCCTGAACGCCCCGTGAACCGGTGATGATGCCGGTATTGGTGTCGACCACCGCCTCGGGCGTGGTCAGGACGAAGCCGGAGCCGCCGTCCGAAATCCGCACGTTCGGACCGATGGTCACGGTCCTGGCCTGTTCGTTGTAGGTCCCGCCGTCGGCGGTCATTTCGGTGACCTTGCGGCCGCCCAGATTCAGCTTCAGGGCCGGGCCGACCAGGCGGAAATGGCCGGTGGCGGGATCGCGGATCGCACCTTGGGCGCCGACGGTGAAGGCGCGGCCTTGCGCGTCCTGGCCGTGGAACAGGGGCTTGTCCAGGCGGACTTCCTGACCCTGGCTGGCCTTACGCTCCACCCCCGACATGACGGTGCGGAACACGGTCCAGGTCAGGACGCCGCCCGCCAGCACCAGGATGATGATCGGCAGGACGCGGCGGTACAGTTTGACGCGCCGCGAACGCGCCCGCCAGCGCGCACCGGCCAGGACCACCCGGGCCTCGTCCGCGGCGTCCGCCTGGATCCGTGTCTGTTCGCCGGGGTCGGTCAAGCGCGCCTCAGCTATGGGCGAAGATGTCGATCTCGTCCCAGCCGGCGAGATCGAGCGCCGAACGGGTCGGCAGGAAGTCGAAACATTGGGCCGCCAGTTCGGCCCGTCCCTCGCGCGCCAGCATCATGTCCAGCTTGGTCCGGGCGGCGTGCAGATACAGGACGTCCGAGGCGGCGTAGTCCAGCTGGGCCTGGGTCAGTTCGGCCGCGCCCCAGTCGGACGACTGCTGGGCCTTGGACAGGTCGACCCCGACGGTCTCGCGCACCACGTCCTTGAGGCCGTGGCGGTCGGTGTAGGTGCGGGCCAGTTTGGAGGCGATCTTGGTGCAATAGACCGGCCGCGTCTCGACCCCGAGGTGCAGCAGGAACATGCCGATGTCGAAGCGACCGAAGTGGAAGATCTTGGTCACCGCCGGATCGGTCAGCAGCCGCTTCAGGTTCGGACAGTCATAGCCGGGGCGGTTCAGACGCACGACATGGGCGTTTCCGTCGCCGGCCGACAACTGGACCACGCAAAGGGGGTCGCGGCGGAAGCGCAGGCCCATGGTCTCGGAATCGATGGCGACGTCGGAACCCAGGTCCAGGTCGTCGGGCAGGTCGCCCTCGTGCAGGTAAACGGTCATGGGCAGGTTCTTACACGGCTGGGGGACGGGACGAAACGGCTTACAGCGCGACGGACGGGCCTCAAGCAGGCGAGCGCCGCGCGCGAGGCGATAGGCCCCAAAACGAAGATGGCCTCAAGCAACAGAGCGCCGCGCGCGATGCGATAGGCCGAAAAAGCAAACGGCGCCGTGTCCGAAAACACGACGCCGTCTATAATATGGTGCCCAGAAGAGGACTCGAACCTCCACGGCCGTTAAGCCACTGGCACCTGAAGCCAGCGCGTCTACCAATTCCGCCATCTGGGCCCCGTCGGCAGCGCCTTGCGGCGTTTCCATCGGGAAGGCGCGGACCTCTAAGGGAGGGTCCGGGCGGGGTCAACAGGGATTTTTCGTCGGAGGTCGGTTTTATTTCGCAAGCGAGGCGGGAGGCCGCGACGCGGGCGTCAATCGGACAGGGTTGCGGCCCGTTAAGCCTGTTCGCTTACCTCGCTTTGAGAGCCCGTCCCCTATCTGGGAGCGATGGCGGATCCGTCCCGAGTTCCCAAGGCGCACGAGCGGCGCACGACCCCTCGCGCGACCTATCGCAAGCGTCGGCGTCGGCGCGAGCGCGTCCACATGTTCGGCCAGCTGGTCGATCTGGTGAAGCCCGAGGAAGTGCTGCATCACGTCCAGGACGCCGTGGCCGAGGGCCGCAAGAGCGTGGTGGCCAACCACAATCTGCACGGCCTCTACCTGCTCCAGAAACATCCGGAGATGCGGGCCTTCTACGAGATGGCCGAGCTGATCGAGGTCGATTCGACGCCGATGATCTGGTTCTCCCGCGCCCTGGGGCTGCACAGCCGGGGCTTTCATCGCTGCACCTATCTGGACTGGCGCGACCATTTCTGGAGCGTCGCGAACCGCAAGGCCTGGCGGATCATGGCGGTCGGCGGCGCGCCGGGCGTGGGCGAAGAAGCGGCGCGCCGGTTGGGCGCGCGCTATCCCAAGACCGAGATCCGCACCCGTCACGGCTTCTTCGACGCCCGGGCAGGTTCCGCCGACAACGCCGAAGTCGTCGCGGAGATTCAGGCCTTTCAGCCGCATATCCTGTTCGTCGGCATGGGCATGCCCCGCCAGGAGCTGTGGACCCTGGCCGTGTTCGACGCCCTGCCCGACTGCGTCATCCTGTCGGTCGGCGCCGCCTTCGACTACGAGGCGGGAACCCAGAATCCCGCGCCGCGATGGATGGGCCGCGCCGGGATCGAATGGGCCTATCGGCTGGTGCAGGACCCCCGCCGCCTGTTCCACCGCTATTGCATCGAGCCCTGGACCCTGGCGCCCCTGGCGATCCGCGACCTGCGCGCGGCGCGGCGCCGCATGTCCGGCAAGACGGCCGCACGGGGCGCGGATTTCGGCGCGCCGCCGACCCGCAATTTTCCGCGCGGAACCTGAAGGACCTGGGCCGCGCTCCGGCGGATCAGATCGGCATGGCCATGATTTCCTTGTAGGCGGAAATCACCTGGTCGCGGACGGACATCACGGTTTCCAGCGACGCCTCGGCCGAGCTGAGGGCCGTGACCACGTCGATCAGATTGCCGTTGCCCTGGATCGACTGGGTCATCTGGGTCTCGGCCGCGCGCGACTGCTGGGTCATGTCGGTCATGGCGTTCTTGACCAGGTCGGCGAAGCCGTTGTCGCCGGAGGCGGGCGGTTGCGCCGCCGTGGGCATGGCGCTGCCCTGAACGGCGGCGTAGGCGCGGGCGGCCATCATCGGGTTCATGGCCTAGTCCTCAGCGTTTGATGATGTCGAGGGTGCGGCTGTCCATGGACCGCGCCGTCTCGATGACGTTCAGATTGGCTTCGTAGGCGCGCTGGGCTTCGCGCATGTCCATGGCTTCCACCAGGGTGTCGACATTGGGCCGCATCACATAGCCCTGGGCGTTGGCCGCCGGGTGCGAGGGGTCGTAGTCCATCTTGAACTCGCCCTGGTCGGGCCGGACCTCGGCCAGGGTCACGCCGGTCGCGCCGTCGACCTCGCGCGCCTGAAAGACCGGGATCTGGCGGCGATAGGGCTCGCCGCCGGGGGTGCGGGCGGTGGACTGGGCGTTGGCGATGTTCTCGGCGATGACGCGCATGCGCGACTGCTGGGCCTTGAGAGCCGAGGCCGCCACGGCCATGGCGCTGTTCGAGGGGGGGATGGGATCAGGCATGGATCAGTCCTTCGTCTCAGCCCGCGCCAGGCTTGCGCGCGGCCATGCGGAGCATGGACATGGATTTCTGATAGAAGCCGATGGCGGCGTCATAGGCCATGCGGCTCTCGGCCATCTTCAGCATCTGCTCTTCGACCACCACGGAATTGCCGTCCAGCGTGGTCTCGGAGTCCGGCGACTTGGTCGGATCGAACCGAGGCGCGCTGACGGCCGGGGCGATATGGGCGCGGTTGGTGCGGACGACCTGAAGCCCCCCGCCCGAACGCAGGGCGGCGGCGAAGTCGGTCGGCTGTTTCAGATCGCGGCCGACGAAGCCGGGCGTGTCGGCGTTGGCGACGTTTTCGGCGATGAGCTTCTGGCGCTCGTCCAGCCAGCCCAGCCGGCCCTTGATCTGCCCCAGCAGCGGTATGTCGGCGACGCCCATGGCGATCTCCCGTGCGACGCGGATGCGCGCGATGGGCAGAAAATGCCGCCTCCATGGTTAACAGGCCGTTATCTAAACCCATCGTTAACCGTGGTGGTTAAGACTTGAGGAACAGCGCCGACTGCGCGGGGCCTTAAGCGTATGAATTTCCTCGATCTCGCCCGCGCCGTCTTCGGCCTGGCCTTCACCCTGGGCCTGATCGGCCTGGCCGCCTATGCGGCGCGTCGCTATGCGCCGCAGCTGATGGCCAAGCTGAACGCCCAGCGCGGCGAACGGCGGATGCAGGTGGTCGAGACCCTGGTGCTGGACCCCGCGCGCCGGCTGGTCCTGGTGCGGATCGATGCGGAAGAACGACTGATCCTTCTGGGCGAAGGGCGCGAACTGATCGAGCCGCGCCAGCCGGAGATCTTCAAGTGAAGGGGTCAAGGGGCGAGAGCGAGCTTCTCCCTCCCCCTGCGGGGGAGGGGGGCGAAGGCCTAGCCGAAGCCGGGTGGGAAGGGCTGGCCCAAACACGCACCGGTCCTGTCTCAGTTCAGTGCGACGTCGCCTTGCCGCCCCCACCCCGTCGCTGCGCGACGCCCCTCCCCCGCAGGGGGAGGGAGAAAGTCTTCACGATCCCCACGGGCGCCGAGCTGAAGCGCGCGGCCCTGTTGTCTCTGTTCACCACCCTGGTGTGCCTGGTCTGGCCTCTGGCGGCCTTCGCCCAGGACGCGGCTGCGGGCGGGTCGGCGATCAATATCGACCTGGGCAGCGGCGCGGGGCTGACGCAGCGGGTGGTGCAGCTGGTCGGGCTGATGACCGTGCTGTCGCTGGCGCCCTCCATCGTCATCATGACCACCAGTTTCGTGCGAATCGTCGTGGTCCTGTCGCTGTTGCGGACGGCGCTGGGGATGCAGCAGTCGCCGCCGAACGCCGTTCTGGTGTCCCTGGCCCTGTTCCTGAGCGCCATCGTCATGGCCCCGACCTGGCAGGACGCCTATGATTCGGGCATCCGTCCGCTGCTGGATCAGCAGATGGAATTGCCCCAGGCCTTCGATGCGGCGTCGGAACCTGTGAAAACCTTCATGCTGGCCCAGGTGGACCGCGGAGACCTGGCCCTGTTCACTCGTCTGAGCCGCGTGGAGGCCCCGGCCAACCTGCAGGAGCTGCCCCTGCGCGTGGTCACGCCGGCCTTCATGATCAGCGAGCTGAAGAAGGCGTTCGAAATCGGATTTCTCCTTTTCGTTCCGTTCCTTGTGATCGATCTGGTCGTCGCCAGCGTGCTGATGTCCATGGGTATGATGATGCTGCCTCCGGTGGTGGTGTCCCTGCCGTTCAAGTTGATCTTCTTCGTGCTGGTGGACGGCTGGAGACTGGTCGCCGGCAGCCTGGTCGAGAGCTTCCAGCGGGCGTCCGGAACCGGATAATCCCCGCCCCATAAGGCTTTGCGCCTTTTACCCGCTTGCAATGCCGGACGAAATCCGTGTTGATCCACCGGTCCTCGCCCTGAATCGGGCGACTAACACTGGAAACGCTTCTTATGACCACTCAAGCCGAACTGATCGCCGCCGTCGCCAAGGACGCCGGTGTCTCGCAGGCCGACGCCGGCAAGGTGCTGACCGCCATCGTCGAAAACATCCACGCCAGCCTGAAGGCCGGCGGCGACGTGCGCATCTCGAACCTGGGCGTCTTCGACACCGCCGCCCGCGCCGAGCGCGAAGGCCGCAACCCCGCCACGGGCGCGACCATCAAGATCGCCGCCTCGAAGGCCGTCCGCTTCCGCGTCTCCAAGCCGCTGAAGGACGCCGTCAACGGCTAAGGTTTTTCCGGTCCCCTCGGGGACCGATCAACCGATTCAACGGGCGGGGGTCGCAGGGCGATTCCCGCCCGTTTCCTTTCGGAAGTCCTGTTTGGCGGCGTTGACCCAGCCGACGAAGGTGTCGGCGTTGGCCGACAGGGCGGCGAAATCGTTCACTCCCGCCAGACCCGCCAGATTGTCGTCCAGGGCCACGCGGATCGCATTCGCTGACCGCGCCCGGGGGATGAAGGGCGAATACTGGCCGCGCAGACGATCCAGGGCGGCGGGGTTTCCACTCAGCGAATAGCCCACGCCGGCGCGAATCAGCCAGCTTTCCTCGGACGGGGTCAGGGGCGCCTCCGCCTGCTTGTAGCGGTCGCCCAGACGCGCTTCGTACAGGGGCGCGGCCTCGGCCCACTTCTGCTGTTTCCACAGGATGTCGCCGCGCACCTCGCGCGCCGGGGCGGACTGGTCGCGGTCCAGAACCTCCAGAGCGTGATCGTAGCGGCCCAGATCCATCAGGGCGCGGGCCTCCAGCGCCCGACGCTCGCTGTTGATGGCGTTGGGCAGCAGGGTGGTGCGCGAGCCCCAGATGGCCTGCAACGCCTTCTCCGGCTGGCGGTCCATCAGATAGACGGTGGCCAGATCGGTGGCGACCTGGGCCTTGGCCACCCCGTCCAGCCGCTCGTCCACCTGGTGTTTCAGCAGTTCGGCGGCCTGGTCCAGCAGATCGACGTCGATCAGGCGGCGCGACAGACGGCGAACCATCTCGTCGCCGTCGGCGCCGATGGGGGTCAGTTCGCGGAAATCATAGAACAGGGCCAGGGCCTGAACCGGCTGCAAGCCGTCGGCCGCGCCTTCCAGGAACAGGGCGCGGAAGGCGTTGGACTGGTCGGCGTAGATCTCGGCGGCGCCGGGCACCCCGGACATCCGCTTGCCGGCGCCGCGCAGGGCGTCCAGGGCCTCGCGATAGCGGCCCTGCTGAAGATAGAGGTTGGCCAGTTTGCGGATGACGGCCAGTTCGGTGGCGTCGCCGCGCCAGCGCCACTTCAACTGCTCAAGCTGCTGGGCCGCCTGATCCGGCGTCAGGACGCCCTTGTCCAGCTCCAGACCGATGGCGCCCAGTTTGGCGGGGGTGGCGATGCCGTCCAGCGGCGCGCGGGCCACGGCCTTGTACACCGCCAGCGCCCGGTCCTTGTCGCCGGACAGTTCGAACAGCCGCGCCTGGACCACGCGCGCGGTCAGCTGATCGGCGGCCGAGGCGTTCTGGCTGAAGACATAGGCCAGCAGCTGGCGCGCGGCCGGCAGGTCGTTGGTCTGGATGGCGGCCAGGGCGTGGGCGGCGCCGAAGCGGGCGCGCCATTCCTTGGGGAAGTCGTCGATGACCGAGGCCCCGGCGGCGAAGGCGCGGCGCGCCCCCTCCCAGTCGCCCTGTTCGGCGGCGATATAGCCCTGCCAGACCTTGGCGGCGGGATCGTTCGACAGGGCCGAGCCGGCGAAGTCGGCCTGGGCCTCTTCCAGACGGCCGACGCCGACGCGGGCGGCGCCGCGCAGGCCGCGCACCTCGGGCTCGCCCTGCATGTTGGGGGCCTTGGCGACCAGGGCGTTGATGACGCCGATCGCCTCATAGTTCAGGCCCGAGCCGACCAGGAACCGGGCCAGGGCCATGCGCGCCGCGATGGGCGCGCGGGGATTGTCGGTTCCGGCGATGGTTTCCTGAGCCGCCGCGTCCTGAAGGCGGCGATAGCGTTGCGAGAAGCCGTCCTCGCCTGCGGTCGCCCATTCCTCCAGGATCAGGGCCGGATAGGCCGCCGGCTTCGGCGCGTCATCCTCATGGGCGGCGGCCTCCAGCGTCGCCGACGGCGGCGACAGGGTCAGGCCCTGCGGGCGGCTGAGGGTGACCAGATCGCCCGCCGCCTCGATCTTCAGATCGTCGGTCGTGGTCTCGACCGCCAGGCCCTGGGCGGTGGGGATCAGGCTGAGATCGACGGTGCTGCGCGTACCCGAGAACCCCTTGCCGGGCGCCAGGGCGGTGACGGCGGCGAAACGGTCGCCGACCAGGGGATCCGTCAGCCAGACGGTCTTGGTCGCGCCCGCCATCCGCGCCACCAGGGTGGCCGAGCCGTCGTCCGAGCGGTCGATCTCGACGCCCGAGGCGCCGGCGGGCGGACCGCCGATGGTCACGGTCCAGGTTCCGCCCTGCCCTTCGGCCGCCACGGGCAGGCCGTCGGGAGCGGCGATGCGGACGGCGGTGTAGTCAGGGCCGGCGGCCCAGCGGGCGTCCTTGGCCGGACCCAGGGCCTTGGCGCCGGTCAGGTCCATCTTGGCGGCGGTGTCGAACACGACCCAGACGGCCTCGCCTCGCCGGAAGACGGCGGCGCCCACCGGCGCGCCCCACTGGAAGGTCAGGACCGTCTTGTCCGGCGTCGAGACGGCGCGGACGGGCACGACGGAATTGATGGCCGCCGCCCGTTCTTCCGACGTCGGCTCGGGCGCCTTGCCCGGCGCGTAGAGGTTCAGCCAGACCGCGCCGTCAGCCGCGCCGGACCGGGCGTCGGCGCCCTCGGCCAGGGTGATGACCAGATCGGTCGTTCCGCCCCGCGCCAGCCGCGTCTCGACGGCCTTGACCCCCTCCGGCGGATCGACGCGCAGGCGCGAGACGTCCGGCGCGGCCGAGACGCCCAGGCGGACGATCACCTTGTCGCCCTCGCGCCGGACCTGGCTGCGCGCGCCGATGACGCCGCCGAATTCGACACGGGTGAATTCGCTGGATTGGCCGATGCTGATCGACAGCGGATCGCGCGACCGGCCGGCTTCCTGGGCCAGCGGCGCCAGAGGCGCGAACACGACCGCGCCGGCCGCGGCGGCGGCCACGGTCGACTTCAGGATACGCTTGCTGTGCGGGGTCCCGGACATATCCGTCGAGCCTTGCCCCACAAGCTCTTTAATCACGGTTAACCGACATTGACCGGGATTCTACGGATAGGACGGTTCGTCCGGCGACAGGCGGCGCGATCCGGCCCATGATGGGGCCATGACCGATTACCCGCGCCTGAGCACCCTGAAGACCGGCCTGGCCTGTCGCTGTCCCCGCTGCGGCGAGGGGGCGCTGTTCAAGGGCTATCTGACCCTGCGCGAATCCTGCCCGAAATGCGGGCTGAACTATGGGTTCGCCGATCCGGCCGACGGCCCCGCCTTCTTCGTCATGACGGCGGTGGGCCTGGTCGGGATGATCCTGCTGATGGTCTTCGACTTCAGCGTGAAGCCGCCCATCTGGGTGCACGCGGTTGTGACCCTGCCGATCCTGGTGATCATGTGCCTGGGCTGCCTGCGGCCGTTCAAGGCCTGGCTGGTGGCGGAGCAGTTCATCCACAAGGCCGCCCCGCCGGAGTTCTCCAGCAACGGCAAGCACGGGGATTGAGGGCGGGGGCGCAGCCCCCCTCTCACGCCGTCATCCTAGGGCTTGTCCCTAGGATGACGGTCTTATGGGATAGGCGGTCTTCGCCCGAACCTTACGCCTCAGTCGATGCAGAGCGTCGGGCCGGCCTTGCCGTCCTCGACCGGCGTATTGCAGCCGAAACGGTCGCTGTCAGCCTGGCAGACGCCGGTCGTGGCCGCGCCCGGCGCGATGCCGCTGTTGCCTTCGACGCGGCAGTCGCCTTGGCATTGGTCGCCGTCGGTGCAGGACTTGCCCGCGTCGGCGTAGCTGATCACGCACTGCCAGGACTGCATCCGGCCGACCTGTTTCATCGTGCCGCCCCGCGTGGCGCAGGCCGAGGCGTCGGCGCTCTGCATCGGGGCGTCGGAGCCGGCGCCTGTCGTCTGAGGGGTGCAGGCGGCGGCCAGCAAGGCGGCGCCGGCGATGAGGGCTATACGGATCATTTGACCTGTCCTTTTGCGAAGCCCGACCAGACGTCGTCGTAGTCGAGCTGCATCTGCGGTGATTCCGACGCCCATTTCGTGACCCGGATCGGCGCCCGGGTCTCAAACATGAAGGCCAGGGTGTCAGTGATCTTGTGCGGTTTCAGTTCCGCCTGGATCGCGCCCTCATAGCTGGCCTGGTCGGGGCCGTGGCCGCTCATCCGGTTGTGCAGGCTGGCGCCGCCGGGGGCGAAGCCGCCGGCCTTGGCGTCATAGGCGCCGGTCACCAGGCCCATGAACTCGCTCATGACGTTGCGATGGAACCAGGGCGGGCGGAAGGTGTGCTCGGCCACCATCCAGCGCGGCGGGAAGATGACGAAGTCGATATTGGCCGTGCCCGGCGTCTCGGACGGGCTGGTCAGGACGGTGAAGATCGACGGGTCCGGGTGGTCGTAGCTGACGGTGTTGATCGTGTTGAACCGCGCCGTGTCATAGCGGCAGGGCGCGAGATTGCCGTGCCAGGCCACCACGTCCAGCGGGCTGTGCGCAAAGGTCGTGGCCCACAGACGGCCGCCGTACTTCTGGACGCACTGGGTCGGGCGATCCACGTCCTCGAACGCCGCGACCGGGGTTTCGAAGTCGCGCGGATTGGCCAGGCCGTTGGCGCCGATCGGCCCCAGGTCCGGCAGGCGGAACGGACCGCCGTAGTTTTCGCAGACATAGCCGCGCACGGGCCCATCGATCTCGACGCGGAAGCGGACGCCGCGCGGGATCAGGACCACATGGCCGGGCTGGGCTTCGATCACGCCCATTTCGGTGACGAAGCGATGGGCGCCCTGTTGCGGCACGATCAGCAGTTCGCCGTCGGCGTCGTAGAAGACGCGGTCGATCATCGAGCGATTGGCGACATACAGGTGGACGCCCGCCCCGCCCCCGGCGTCGGGATCGCCCGCCCCGCCATAGGTAAAGAGGCCTTCGACCCAGTCGGTCGGCGCTTCCGGGATCGGCAGCGGGTCCCAGCGCATCCGGTTGGGATTGGGCGGGGTCTCGTCGAACGGGCCCGACCGCACCCGGCCCTGGTCGAAGGGCGCATAAGGGCCGTGCTGGGCCGAGGGGCGCAGGCGGTACAGCCAGCTGCGCCGGTTCTCGGCGCGCGGGGCAGTGAAGGCCGTGCCCGACAGCTGTTCGGCGTACAGGCCCATCGGCGTCTTCTGCGGCGAGTTCTGGCCCTGCGGCAGGGCGCCGGGCGCGGCCTCGGTGGCGAAATGATTGCCGAAGCCGGTCAGATAGGCGGGCGCGTTGGATCGCGTCATGTGTGTGGTCTCCCTATTTCGCTGGTTTAGCGCCGCCGCCGGCCATCGTCACCCCAAGCCGTCATCCACCGAGCGGTGCAACAGCTTCGCCGTTCGCGCGTTCAGGGCCGCCAGGAGACGACCGTCATGACCTATCTGACCCGCGCGGTCTTCGCCTTCGCCAGCCTGCTGCTGCTGTTGTCGGCCTCGGCCCTGATCGGGTTCGGCCTGATGGACGCCATCCACACCATTCGGTCCCCGGACAAGTCCGGAGCGGACGCGGCGCTGGACATGCTGGGCTATGTCATCGTCGCCATCGCCGTCTTCGACGTGGCCAAATACATCTTCGAGGACGAGGTGCGGCGCGGCAACGAACGGCGCAGCGCGGCCGAGGCCCGGCGCAGCCTGACCAAATTCCTGTCCACCATCGTCATCGCCCTGTTCCTGGAGGCCCTGGTGGTGGTGTTCAAGACGGCGCGCCAGGACGTGGCCCTGCTGATCTATCCCACCGCCCTGCTGATCGCGGCGGTGCTGGTCCTGGTCGGGCTGGGCGTGTTCCAGCGCCTGTCGGCCACGGTCGAGGAGAAGGTCGGCGACGACGACGACGCCGAAGAACGCAAGGACAAGGTCAAGCGCAAGAGCGCCTAGCCGCCCTTGGGCAGGAAGGGCGAGAAGGTGATGACGGTGAAGGTGTCGCGGACATGCGGCCGGGTCTGGACCTGTTTGGTGACGAAGGTCCCGATGTCGGCGTCGCGCGGCAGGTTGAACTTGGCCAGCAGGTCGTGCTGGCCCGAGGTGGAATAGACCTCCGAGACGTTCTCGACATTGTCCACGATGTCGGCCGCCACATCGTTGGCGTAGCCCAGCTCGGTTTTGATGAAGACGAAGATGGCGGTCATCATGGGCGGGGGCTCCTGTTGCTGGCCCGCGTCCTAAACCGTTTTGGACGCGGCGTCGAAGACGTCGGATGAAACAATATGTTCCGCCGCAGCGCGCCGAACCCTGCCGCGCGGCTTTCGCTTTCGGCGGCGGCTGGGATAAGCAGGGGGCGAGGCCGGGCGACCGGTCGGTGCAACACAGGCGTTCCGGCGCGGCTCGGGACAGGCGGAGATTAAGACATGGCCCATGATCGCGTCAGCGTGCTTCAGGCGCTCGAGACCCAGGGCGTCTGCCCCGTCTTCTATCATCCCGATCCCGAGGTCAGCCTGAACGTCATCCGCGCCTGCGCGCGCGGCGGGGCGCCGGTGGTCGAGTTCACCAATCGCGGCGACTTCGCCTGCGACCTGTTCGGCGAGATCAATCGCGAACTGATCAGGACCGACCCGGACGTGGTGCTGGGCATCGGTTCGGTGGTCGACAGCGGCACGGCGTCGCTCTACCTGAACCGGGGCGCGCGCTTTGTCGTCAGCCCCTGCTTGGTCCCCCACGTGGCCAAGGTCTGCAACCGGCGCATGGTCGCCTATTTCCCCGGGTGCGGCTCGGTGACGGACATCGGCGAGGCGCACGAGCTGGGCTGCGACATCGTCAAACTGTTTCCGGGGTCGTCGGTCGGCGGCCCGGACTTCGTCAAGGCGGTCAAGGGGCCGATGCCCTGGGTCAAGATCATGCCGACCGGCGGCGTTGATCCCGATGAGGCCTCCATCGCCAAATGGTTCGGCGCCGGCATCGTGGCGGCGGGCATGGGCTCCAAGCTCGTGACCGACGAAGCGGTCAAGTCGGGCGACTGGGCCGCCATCGAGGCCAAGGTGCGCGCCACCGTGGACGCCGTCGCCGCCTATCGGGCGTCGAACAAGGGCTGAACCCGCCTCAGCCCGGACCGTCGGGGCCGTCCGGTCCCGGCGGCCGGGGCGCGGCGTTGCGGCCGGTGTCGGGCGTCGGGGGACCGGACCGTGGCCCACGCCGCATCAGCAGGCCGGACAGGACCTTGCGGTCCTCGACGTCCAGTTTTTCCAGCATGGCGATGGCCTCGCCTTCCAGACGGGCGCGACCGCGCATCTCGGCCGTGCGCGACTGATCCAGCAGGGCCTGGACCCGGGCCGCGTCCATCCGGGGCTGGGACGCCGCCTGGACCGCCTGGGCCCGCGCCGCGCGGGCGGCCTCGAAATCGGGCCGGGCCGCGAGCGCAGCCGCCCGCATCCTGGCGCGAACGTCGCGCCGGACCTCAGGCTGCAGCTGGGCGATCACCTCGCGGAAGGGACCGTGGCGCGCGGTGCGGCGAAGGTCGGCGACCCGTTCGTCCACCCTGGCCCAGCTGACCGCGAAGGCGACCCCGCCGGCCAGGGCGAACAGGTTCAGGGCCACCGACACCGCCAGGGCGATCTTCAGGCTGCGTCCGCTCATCCCAGAACCTCCGTATCGTCCACCTCGACCAGGGTGGATTGGTAAAGCACCGCGTCGGCCCGCTCGTCGGCGGTGACATGGGTGGTCAGACCCACGCCCGCGACCACGCCTGCGCAGGCGGCCGCCGCCCAGCCCGCGCCCAGGAACAGGGCGATCCGGTCCAGATGATAGCGGCGGGTCTTCGCTTTCGGCGCGGCGGCCAGCAGGCGCGCCGTCAGGTCGGCCGAGGGCGTCGGGGCGGGCGAGGCGTCCAGCAGGGCGTCCAGCGCCGCCGCCTGGGCCAGCGCCGTCTTAAGCGACGGATCGGCGGCGATCAGGCTTTCGGCGAAGACGCGTTCAGACGCGGGCCACCGACGCAGGTCGGCGCCGTAAGCCTCCGCCAGAGCGTGCAACCGATCCGCCTTCATCGTCCGACTCCCTTAGTCATCCCTGGCTTCATCCCCGGCGCGAGGTCCGCCAGGGCTAGACGCAATGCGCGGCGTCCGCGCGACAACAAACTCTCCAGCGCCTCGACGCTGATGCTCATCAGGGCGGCCGCCTCGATATTGGACAGCTCCTGATAATGACACAGGACCACCGCCTCGCGCTGACGGTCCGGCAGGCGTTTCAGCGCCCCGTCGACCTGAGCCCCCGTCTCGGCCGCCAACAGGGTGCGATCCGGCGCCGGGCCGTCATCGGGGCGATCCGGCGGCGTCTCCATGGGTATTTCGCGCCGTCGCCGCAGCCGATCGTAGCAGAGATTCAGCGCCACCCGGTGCAGCCAGGTGTCGAACCGGGCCTTGCCGGGGGTCCATTTCGGCGCCTGTCGCCAGGCCTTGAGCAGGGTCTCCTGGGCCACGTCCTCGGCCTCGGCGGCGTCGCCCAGCATGCGTTGGGCCAGGGCCAGGATGCGCGGCAGCTTGCGCGACACAAGCGTCTGCGCGGCCGCCGGGTCGCCCTGACCCACGCGGCGCACCAGATCCTCGTCGGGGTCGACGATCGCGACCAAACCCGCCTCTTCCGCTGCTGACGAAAGGGACCGATTCGCCCAGGACGGCCGACCCCGACACCGTTCTTACTCCGAAGCCGGAGCCGGGGAAGCGGGTTGTTGCACCGGACGGACGGCGCGGCGTTGCTGACCTTGGCCTCCCCGTTCGGCGCGGCGCTCGGCGCGATTGGCGGTCATGGCGGCCCGGCGCTCGTCGGCGGTGACGACGCCGTTCTTGTCAGTGTCCATCTTGTCGAACTGTTCGCCCAGTCTGGCGGCGGCCTCGGAGATGACCACGGGGCCGCGTGCCCGACCTTCCGGACCGCGCATGGCGTGACGGGGACCGCCGCGCTGACCCGAACGGGCGCGCTCGGGGCGATCAGGACGGGCGACGTGACCGGCGTCGAACTCCGCGCGGCTGATGGAGCCGTCGCTGTCGGCGTCCAGCGTGGCGAAACGGTCGTCGGCCCGCTCGGCGCGCTTGGCCTGCATGGCGGCCTGACGCTCGGCCACGCTGACCGTGCCGTCGCGGTCGGCGTCCAGCGCAGTCAGGCGGGCGACACGAGCCTCGACGAAGGCGGCGCGGGTCAGGTCGGCGTTCCGGTCGGCCAGGCCGCGCGCATGGGGCGGCGGGGGACCATCCGCCGGGGGCGGCGGAACCTGGGCCGTGGCGACCCCGGCGCCGGCGCCGAGGACGGCGGCCAAGGCCATGGCGCTGAAGCCGTTCAGAAAGATGTTTCTCATCTCGATAATCTCCTCGAACCGCCTTGAGCGGTCGTTGACGACCCTGTCAGGAGATTGAACGCGGCTCCTCGGACTCTCCGTCGCGACTGATCTCTTCGCGTGTGAGGGGCACCGCCCGTTCGAAGGCCTTGCGCGCCCTTACCCGCAGTTCAGCCAGTTCGGTCTTCAGCGACTCGAAGTCCTGAGCCCCCGCCGCCTCGGCCAGCCGCAGCCGGAAGACCGACGGCTCGGCCTCGGGATCGACCCGGCCCTCGAAGGCGGCGGCCAGCAGATGAGCCAGCCGCTGCTGCACCCGCCAGGCCTCGGCCAGGACCGGGTCGTCGTGCAGGGCCTCCAGCGTGGACAGGGTCAGGGGCTCGCCCGCGACGGCGGCCTGGAGCTGGCGGTACTGGGCCGCGAACTCGGCGTCCACCTGGCCGCCCGGCGACAGTTTCAGATCCCAGAAGCCGTGGGGGCGGCGCTCGCGATCCATCAGGGCGCGCATTCTGCGGACATCGGCGGCGACGTCGACGCCGGGACGGGGCCGACGCAGGGCCGCCTCGATGGCCGCGGAGACCCGGTCGCCGAAGACCGGATCGCTGGCCCAGACGACGCGGGCGCGGGTCAGGACCATGAACTCCCAGGTCTCGGCCTCGCCTGCGTAATAGTCGTCGAAAGTGGACAGCCGCACCGAGACCGGCCCCTTGGACCCGGTGGGCCGCAGCCGCATGTCCACCTCGTACAGGCCGCCCTCGGCCGTATGGGCCGACAAGGCGGCGATCAGTCGCTGGGTGAACCGGGCGTAGAAGACGTCGGCGGTCCAGCCCTTGATTTCGGACACCGTCTCGGGCGGGGCGTCGTACAGGGTCATCAGGTCCAGGTCGGACCCGGCCGTCATCTCGCGCGAGCCGGCCTTGCCCAGGGCCACCACGGCGACCGCGCCGGGGAAGGCGCCGCCCAACCGTTCGGTCTCGGCCAGGGCGGCGGGCGACAGGGTCCGCATGGCGGCGTCGGCCAGGGCGGCGTAGGCGCGGCCGGCCGCCTCCGGTCCGGCGCGGCCGGTCATGGCGTGGATGCCGATGCGGAACATCTGCTCGCGGTGGAGACGGCGCACGGCGTTCATGGCGCCCTCGAAATCCTCGGTCTCGCCGGCTTCACGCAGGATCTGTTCGGTCAGGCCGGTCTCGTCCGACAGGTCGGCCAGGAAGCGGGCATCCAGCACCCCGTCCAGGGCCGCCGGCTGACGCCCCAGGGTCCGGGCCAGACGAGGCGCGAAGGCCATGACGCCCAGCACCATCTCGAACAGTTTGGGCTGGTTCAGGAACAGGGCCTGGACCTGAACCCCGGCGGCCAGGCCCGAGAAGAAGACGGCGAACCGGCGAAAGGCGTCGTCGGGCGCGCCCGACCGGGCCAGGGCCTCCAGCAGGCGCGGCGCCAGGCGGGTGAACAGTTCGCGCCCGCGCTCGGTCCGGGTCGCCGGGATGCGGCCGTGGTGCCAGGAGCGGATGGTGTCCGCCACCGACGGCGCCTCGGAGAACCCCATTCGGCGCAGGGTCTCCAGCGTCTCAGGGTCGTTCTCGACCCCGGTGAAGACCAGGCTGCCATAGGCGGAATCCAGCTCCTCCCCACCTTCGAACAGCTCGCCGTAGCGGGTGTTGACCCGGACCAGCAGGGCCTCGACATGGGCGTCGAAGGCCGCCAGATCGGTCCAGTCGGCCAGGGCGGCGACGGCCGCGCGGCGCTGGGGATCCTCGGGCAGGCGGTGGGTCTGTTCGTCGTCCAGCATCTGGACCCGGTGCTCCAGGCCGCGCAGCTCGACATAGGCGGCCGACATCTCGTCGGCGACGGCGGCGGGGATGTGGTCGGCCTGGGCCAGGGCCGCCAGGGCGTCCAGGGTGCGCGTGGCGCGCAGGGCCGGGTCGCGACCGGCCAGGATCAGTTGCTGGGTCTGGGCGTAGAATTCGATCTCGCGGATGCCGCCCCGGCCCAGTTTCAGATTGGCCCCGGCGGCCTGCAGCCCCTCGCCGGTCTTGTGGACGTGGATCTGTTTCTTGATCGACTGGATGTCGAGGACGGCGGCGTAGTCCAGGCTGCGGCGCCAGATGAAAGGACGCAGGGCTTTCACGAACCGGGCGGCGGCGCGCGGGTCGCCCAGCACCGGCCGCGCCTTGATGAAGGCCGCCCGCTCCCAGTTCTGACCGACGCTTTCATAATAGGCCAGGGCCATCGGGCCCGACACCACCGGGGGGGTCGAGGACGGGTCGGGCCGCAGCCGCAGATCCACGCGGAAGACATAGCCGTCGGCCGTCCGTTCGGTCAGCAGGGTCGCGATCCCCTTGCCAACCCGATTGGCGAAATCCTGCATCTCTTCGCCCTCGCGCAGGGCCAGGCCCAGCAGGCGCGGCTCGAAGAAGAGCGAGATGTCGATGTCGGACGAATAGTTCAGCTCATTCGCGCCATGCTTGCCCATGGCCAGGCCGAAGAGGCCGGGGATGGGGCCGCGCGAATCGTCGGGTGGCGAGACCAGGCGACCCCGCGCGCGCTGTTCGGCGGCGACGGCGCGCAGGGCGGCGCGGCAGGCGGCGTCAGCGAAGCTGGACAGGGCGCCCGTCACCTGGTCCAGATCCCAGACCCCGCCCAGATCGGCCAGGGCCGTCAGCAGGTGCAGATCGGCCTTCAGCACCCGGAGCGGCGCGCGGACATCGTCGGGTTCGGCGTCCAGGGCGTCGGTCTCGGCGAGGATGCGGATCAGTCCCGACGTCGGGTCCCGTTCCAAAATCCGACGCAGATGAGCCGGCCGACGACGCATCAGGCCCGCCAGATAGGGCGAGGCGCCCGCCACCGGCGCCAGGGCGGGCCAGGCGGCGTCGAGGGTCTCGCGCCAGCCGTCGGCGTCGGCGGCCTCGATCAGGGTCTCCAGCAGGCGTTCGGCGGCGGCGGGGTTCGCGACGGGGCCGGCGGCCTTGATCCGCTGGCCCAGCGGGATCGTCGCGGAGGTTTCAGTATCGGCCATCAATTTATCCGCTCATCCCGGCGAAAGCCGGGACCCAGTGCTTTCGCTCGGCGCCGCCGTTGGACCACAATCCTGACACGCGCCACAAGGCCGCGCGCCCAAAGAACTGGGTCCCGGCTTTCGCCGGGATGAGCGGAAATCTCTAAGTCTGCCCAGCGGGCGGCAGCACCAGGGCCACCCGCAGACCCGGCCCGAAGCCGCCATAGGCGCCGGGGCCTTCGTCCAGCACCACCCGGCCGCCGTGGGCCTCAGCCACCGCCGTGACCAGGGACAGGCCCAGGCCCGAGCCCGGTTCCGTGCGGCTGTTGTCCAGGCGCACGAACCGCTGAACGACGCGCTCGCGGTCCTCTTCCGGCACGCCGGGGCCGGTGTCGGTGACCGAATATTCGATCTCGCCCGACGACCGCCGCCGCGCCCGCAGCTTCACCGCCCCGCCGGCCGGGGTGTATTTGATGGCGTTGTCGATCAGATTGGCCAGGGCCTGGGCCAGGAAGGGCTGGTTGCCCTCGATCATCAGGCCGGTCTCGACCTCGGACGAGAAGTCGATCGACTTGTCCTCGGCCGCCGGTTCGTACAGCTCGGCCATGTCGGCGGCCAGTTCGCCCGCGTCCATCGGCTTGGGGTCCGGCGCTCCGCCAGCCTGAAGCCGGGCGATGGCCAGGACGGTGTTGAAGGTCTTCAGCAGGTGATCGGCCTCGTCCAGGGCGATGCCCAGGGCGTCCACCCCGTCGATCTTGCCCGCCTCGGCGTCGATCAGGGCCACCTCCAGCTTGGCCCGCATCCGCGTCAGGGGCGAGCGCAGGTCGTGGGCGATGGCGTCGCCGGCGTGACGGATCGAGGCCATCGACCCCTCCAGCCGGTCCAGCATGACGTTCAATCCCTGGCCCAGTTCGTCCAGTTCGTCGCCCGAATTGCGGATGGGGGCGCGGACCTTCAGGTCGCCGTCCTGCACCGCCTGGACCACGCGGTTCAGCCCGGCCATGGCGCTTTCGACCCGGCGGCTGATGTAGAGACCGCCCGCCAGACCCAGCAACATGACCAGGGCCATCGCCCCCCACAGGGCCTGGGTCAGGCGCGACAGATATTCCTCGATCCCGCCGATATCCTCGCCGACGAACAGGGTGTCGCCCCCCGCCAGCGGCATGATCACCCCGATGGAGCGGCGGGTCTGGACCCGGCCGTCGGGATCGGTGCTGGTCAGGCGGAAGGTGCTCCATTCGCCGGTCCCGGTCCGGCGCGCCTCCTTCAGGTCGAAGGGCATGACCGACAGATTGCCGGTGACGATCTTACCGTCCGGGCCGGTCAGCAGATACAGATAGGGACCGCCCCGAATCGTGCGTTCCACCAGGGCCTGGTTCAGGGCGTCGATCCCGCGCGTGCGGTGGACGGCGGTCAGGGCGGCCAGCTCCGTCTCGACGTCGGTCCGCGCCCGCGTCTGGGCCTCGGACGCCGAGGCGAAATAGACATAGGCCAGGATCGCCCCCGCCGCCGCCACGAACAGGGCCAGGAACAGCAGCGTCAGCCGGAAGGGCGTGCGGCGAAGGAGGGAGGGAAGACGCATGGGGGTTAGAGGTGAGTCGTGATTTGTGAGTGGTGACGCAGAAGTGGAGTGCGTGAACAGGCTGACGGATGAACATCCAGGGTCTTCGCGCCCACGTCTCGCCCCAGATTCTATCTAATCACCATTCACCATTCACCATTCACATCAAGCCTCCAACCGATACCCCGCGCCGCGCACCGTCTGCAGCATCGCCCGGTCGAAGCCCTTGTCGATCTTGGAGCGCAGGCGGCTGATATGGACGTCGATGACGTTGGTCTGGGGGTCGAAATGATATTCCCACACCTTCTCCAGCAGCATGGTGCGGGTCACCGACTGGCCGGCGTGGCGCATCAGGAACTCCAGCAGCTGGAATTCGCGCGGCTGGAGATCGATCTCGGTCGCGCCCCGATGAACCGTGCGGGCGATCAGGTTCATCTCCAGGTCGCCGACCTTCAGCACGGTCTGGACGCCGCCGGTCTCGCGACGGCGCGACAGGGCCTCGACCCGCGCGATCAGTTCGGCGAAGGCGTAGGGCTTGACCAGATAGTCGTCCGCGCCGGCCTTCAGGCCCGTGACCCGGTCCTCGACCTCGCCCAGGGCCGACAGGAACAGGACCGGGGTCTGGTCCCCGCCCTTGCGGACCGTCTCGACCATGCCGACGCCGTCCAGGCGCGGCATCATCCGGTCCACCACATAGACGTCGTAGCCGCCCTTTTGCGATTCCAGCAGGCCGAAGGCCCCGTCCACGGCATGGGTGACGTCATGCCCGGCTTCGGACAGGCCCCGCACCATGGCGGTCGCCGCCTCCGCGTCGTCTTCGACCACCAAAATCCGCATGGAACCCCTCCCGGAATCAAAATCGCCGCCGATGGTAGCGCATCGGCGGCGATTGACGAGTTAAGGCTTGGTCAGAATGCCGATCATTCTTCCGTGGCGAAGCGGAGCGGCACCGGGCTGGTGCCCTGGGGCGTGCGGACGAACAGCAGGATGCTGGGACGTCCGGCCGACTTGGCTTCCTGAACCGCCGTCCGCAGATCCGCCGCCGAGGCGATGGCGCGGCCGTTGGCGCGGGTGATGACGAAGCCGGGCTGGAAGCCCAGACGCGCAGCCGAAGACCCCTGGGCGACATTGGTGATGACAACCCCGTTCACGCTTTCGGGGATGTTGAAGCGCGACCGCGCGGCGGCGCTGAGCGGGGTGACCGCCAGGCCCTCGATGGTTTCGTTCTGGCCGGGTTGGGCCTGACCGGGCGCGGAGGAGCCGCCCTCCTCGCCGGCGTTCAGTTCTTCGTCTGACGGGCGGACGCCGGAGCGGACGTTCAGCGTCTGGCGACGGCCGTCGCGGATGACCTCCAGGCGGATGGTGTCGCCGGGCTTGGCCGCGCCGACCCGACGGGTGGCCTCGGCGCTGCTGTCGATGGCCTCGCCGTTCACGGCAACCAGGATGTCGTTGACCTTGACGCCCGCGCGGGCGGCGGGGCCGTCCTCGGTGACGGTCTCGACATAGGCGCCCTTGAAGTCCTTGGGCTGGCCGAGGGCTTCCCAGGAGTCGGGGGACAGGCTGCGCAGGCCCAGGCCGACGTAGCCGCGCTCGATCGCCTGGCCGCGCATCAGCCGCTCGGTGATCGACTTGGCGGTTTCGGCCGGAATGGCGAAGCCGATGCCGACCGATCCGCCCGTGGGCGAATAGATGGCCGAGTTCACGCCGATGACGCGTCCGTAGATGTCGAAGGTCGGGCCGCCCGAGTTGCCCCGGTTGATGGCGGCGTCGATCTGGATGTAGTCGTTATAGCCGGACGGATCGATGTCGCGGGCCTTGGCCGAGACGATGCCGGCGGTCGCCGTACCGCCCAGGCCGAAGGGGTTGCCGACCGCGATGACCCAGTCGCCGACGCGCGGCTGGGCGGTCTCTTCGAAGCTGACGTATTTGAAGTCGTTCCCCTCGACCTTGATCACGGCCAGGTCCGTGCCGGGGTCGCGGCCGATCAGGCGGGCCGGCAGTTCGCGGCCGTCCGACATCTTGACCTTGATCTCGGTGGCGTCGGCGACGACGTGGTTGTTGGTGACGATGAAGCCGTCCTGGGAGATGAAGAAGCCGGAACCGGCGCCTTGGGTCGTCTGAGGCTCGTCCTCCTCGCCCTGGCCGCCGCGCCCCTGGGGCGGAACGAACTGGAACGGCAGGCCGGGGATCTGGAAGGCGCCGCCCTGGGGCTGTTCGACCTTCACCGTCACGTCGATCTGAACGACGGCGGGGGCCACCTGTTCGAAGATGTTGGCGAAGCTGTTGGGCGCGCCCGGCGGGGGCGAGAAGCTGTTTCCGTTGGCCGGCACGGGGGTGAGCCGGTTCACCGCCTGGGGGTCGGCGTGCGCGCCGGGCCAGTTGATGACCCCGCCTGCGGTCGCCGCCGCCGCCAGGGTCAGGCCGGCCGCGGCCCCGAGAATGAACTCTTTGCGCTTCAGCATCTTGGTCCTTGCGATCCTCTCGGGGCGACGCCCCGTCTTGGCTCTTGATATAGGCCGAACCGGCGCGACGCCAATTCCGGTGTTCGATGGATGATCTCGACTAGCGCCCGTCGTGAGGCGAGGTTGCGTCCAGATCACGGCGAAGCTTCTCATTTGCGAGAATGTCTTGCAGTCGACGTTCCTCATCCGGGGAAAGGGGCTGCGCCTCGACGGCGCCGCGACCTGCGCGGACCAGGATAACCAGCAGCGCCAGGGCCGCCAGAGCGAACGGCCCGAACCACAGCAGCCAGGTTCCAGCCCGCACCGGCGGGGTGAACAGCACATAGTCGCCGAACCGGCGCACCAGGTCGTCGCGCACCGCCTGATCCGTGGCGCCGGCGGCGATCTCTTCGCGGATCAGACGGCGCATGTCGCCGGCGACGCCCGCCGGACTGTCGGCGATGGCCTCATGCTGGCAGACGACGCAGCGCACGTCCTCGAACAGGGCCTGGGCGCGGGCCTCCTGAGCCGGGTCGGCCAGGGGCCGGTCGGGGGCGGCGGCGGGCTCGGCCGCCGTCAGCATCAGCGCCAGAACGGGCGCGATCAGCAGGATCAGCCGCCGCCTCATGGGGCCTTCCTCCGACGGGGCCCGACGCCCAGCCGCAGCCGGCGGTCCAGCAGGGACAGAAGCCCCCCAAACGCCATGATCATCGGCCCCAGGAAGATCAGCCGCGCCCAGGGGTTCCAGTACAGGCGCACGACCCAGGCGGGTTCGGCCGGGCTGCCCGCCCGTTCGCCCATCACCACATAGACGTCGTCCAGCCCGCGGAAATCCAGCCCGACCTCGGTCGTGGTCTGGCCGCCGGCGGGGAAGAAGCGGCGCTCGGCCGTGACGGTCTTCGCCGGGCCCCGGTCGTTGGAGGGCCGCACGGTCAGCCGGCCCTGTTCGGCCAGATAGTTGGGGCCTTCGACCACCCTGACCTGATCTAGGGTCACGGTCCAGGGGCCGGCGGAGACGCTCTGGCCCAGGAACAGGGCGCGCGCGGCCTCGGCCTTGAAGCCGGTCTCGACCACCGCCCCCAGGATGAAGACGCCCAGGCCCAGGTGGGCCAGGCTCATGCCCCAGGCGCCCAGCGGCAGACCTTTCAGACGACGCATCGTCTCGGCGCCCGAGGCGCGGAACAGACGCGCCCGTTCCGCGACCTCGGCCAGCGAACCCAGGATGAGCCAGGCGCCCAGACCGATACCGGCGGCGGCGAAGGCCTTTCTGGGCTCCCACAGGGCGTAGGCGGCCAGGGCCGAAACCAGGGCCAGGCCCGCCGCGACGGCCAGCCTCTGCATCGCCCCGGGCAGGTCGCCGCGCTTCCACGCCAGCAGAGGCCCGGCGGGCAGGATGATGAAGGCGACCGTCATCAGGGGCACGAAGGTGGCGGCGAAATAGGGCGGGCCGACCGAGATGGTGGCGCCGGAGGCCGCCTCCAGGATCAGCGGATAGAGGGTGCCCAAGAGGACGGTCGCGGCCGCCGCCGTCAGGAACAGATTGTTCAGCACCAGCGCGCCCTCGCGGCTGACGGGGGCGAACAGGCCGCCGCCCTTCAACTGGGGCGCGCGCCAGGCGAACAGGGCGAAGGCGGCGCCGGCCGTGAGGCCCAGGATGGCCAGCAGCATCAGCCCGCGCTGGGGATCGACGGCGAAGGCGTGGACGGAGGTCAGCACCCCGGACCGCACCAGGAAGGCGCCCAGCATGGAGAAGCTGAAGGCCAGCAGGGCCAGAAAGACGGTCCAACCCGCCAGGGCTCCGCGCCGCTCGGTCACCACCGCGCTGTGCAGCAGGGCCGCGCCGGCCAACCAGGGCATGAAGCTGGCGTTCTCGACCGGGTCCCAGAACCACCAGCCGCCCCAGCCCAGCTCATAATAGGCCCAGAACGACCCCAGGGTGATGCCGACGGTCAGCAGGGCCCAGCTGGCCAGGGCCCAGGGGCGCACCCACCGGCCCCAGGCGGGCCAGAAGGCCGTCTGGGCCCGGCCCTCGATCAGGGCGGCGACCGCCAGGGAGAAGCAGACGGAGAAACCGACATAGCCGGCGTAGAGCAGCGGCGGATGCACGGCCAATGCCGGATCCTGAAGCAGCGGGTTCAGCGACGCCCCCTGGAACGGCGCGGGGTCAAGGCGGGTGAAGGGGCTGGAGGTGAAGACGGCGAAGGCCAGGAACAGCGATCCCAGCGCCCCCTGCACCGCCACGGCCGAGGCCTTCAGCCCGAACGGCAGTCCCCGCGCGCGGGCCAGGGCGCCGCCGAAGACCGTCAGGACCAGGCACCACAGCAGCAGCGACCCCTCGTGACTGCCCCAGGCGCCAGCGACCTTGTACAGCATCGGCTTGTCGGTGTGGCTGTTGGCCGCGACGTTGGACACTGAGAAGTCGGAGACGACGAAGGCGTAGATCAGGGCCGCGAAACTGAGGGCCACAGCGCCCGCCGCCGCCAGGGCCGCCCCTTGCGCCGCGCCCGCCAGCACCGGACTGCGCCGCGCCCGTCCCGCCGTCGACAAGGCCGTCTGCAGGATCGAAAGAGCCAGGGCCAGGGATAGGGCGAAGGCCCCGAGTTCGGCGATCATAGACTGTTCGTTGCGCTATCGGCCTGCGGCCTGCTTGAGCGCGTGTTCTTGGTCGAGGTCTCCGGCCGCCACTCGCCCTTGGCCTTGATCCGGTCGGCGACCTCGCGCGGCATATAGTTCTCGTCGTGCTTGGCCAAGACCTGGCTGGCGTGGAAGACGCGGTCGGCGCCGAACGAACCCTGGGCCACGATCCCCTGCCCCTCGCGGAACAGGTCGGGCAGGTCGCCGTGATACTGGACCCGGGTCACAGCGATATTGTCGGTGACGGTGAAGACCACGAGCCCGTCGCCGGATTTCCGCACGCTGCCGGTCTCGACCAGACCGCCCAGACGGATGTCGCGGCCTTCCGGCGCCTTGTCGGCGGTGGCCTCGGACGGGGAATAGAAGAAGGTCACGCTGTCCTGCATGGCCCACAGCGACAGGCCGACCGCTAGAGCCAGGATCGGGGCCACGGCGGCGACGACCCACAGACGACGGCGCGCCTTCGGCGATTTCGGCAGCCAGCTCATGGCCTGAAAGTCCCGCTCCCCGACGGAATTTTCCTTGGGTCTATAGCGGCGGGGGCCGGCCGCCAATGTGTCATTGCGCCTTATCCGCAGGCAGGCGCCGTTCCAGGTCGATCCGGCGCGGATCGGCCGGGTCCAGGGCGGCGATCAACGGCGTCCATTGCGCGCGCGTCGTCGTCGTATCGCCCCGCTCCAGCGCCGCCTGGCCCAGGAAGAAGCGGGCGCCCAACTGGTCCGGGTCCAGGTTCACCGCCTGGCGGAAGGCGGCCTCGGCGTCGCCGCCGATCCGGCCATCATCGGCCCGCACCAGGCTTTCGCCCAGCCGCGCCCAGGCCCGGGCGTCGCCGGGCTCCAGTTCGATCAGCCGGCGAAAGGCCGAGGCGGCGCCCAGCGGATCGTCGGCGGCGAACCGGGCCGCGCCCAGCATGGTCAGGGCCTGACGGTCCTGCGGATTGTCCCGCGCCACCCGCGCCGTAACCGCCGCCAGCTGCGCCGGCTCCAGGGTTTCCAGCTGGGTGGACCATTGATCGACCCGCCGCTCATAGGCCTGGTCCGGCAGACCCGGCGACCCGGTCAGGACATAGAGGGCCAGCGCCCCCGCCGTCGTCGCCGCGATCCCGCCCAACACCCAGAAGCGGTCATGCCGGCCGGCCACGGGCGTGGCCGCAGCCACGGCCTGACCCGCCAGCAGCCGCCGCCCCGCCTCGGCCCGTGCGACGGCGTGGGCCGTTTCGTCCAGCAGGCCGCGCGCCTTCAACCGGTCCAGTTCGTCCAGTTCGCGACCGCCGACATCGGCGTCGGCGCCGGCCGCGTCAGCCCCGCGTCGCGCCCCGGTCAGCACCAGCAGGCCGGCCATCGCCGCCGCCAGGCCGGTCATTATCCAGAAGACGATCATCCCCGCCGTCTATCGCATCAGACGACGCCGGGCGAGGCCCCAGTCGTCGCGCCAGTCGTCACACCTGTCGTCGCCCTTGCGGCCTCGGCGGCGGCCGCGCGCCGTCGCACCGCCCGCGCCGCCTCCAGCGCCTCGACCAGGGTCAGGAAACGGGCCGCCGTTCCGACCAGCCGCAGGGCCTGATCGGGATCGGCCACATCGCCGTCGGCGATACTGTCCAGCGCCTCATTGGCCCAGGTGGACAGATAGTCGGTCAGCTCGGTCTTCAGCGCCATCCGGTCCGCCTCGCAGCCGAAGGTGTTGGCCGCGCCGCGCAGGCCCGAAACCGCCCCCAGCAGGGCGGCCGCCGCCTCGATGGGTTCGCCCTTGGCCGGCGCCTCCAGCCAGGGGCACAGGCGCGTCATCCGCCCGGTCAGGACCTGACGCTTCATCGGCAGGGCGGCGTGGACGGCGGCCGAGGTCGATTTCATCAGGCCCGACAGCTGGCCGGCCACCTGGACCCGCGCCATCCGCGCCGTCTTGCCCCAGGGAGAATCGGGCCGGACCATCAGGGTCATGTCCATTTCGGCCAGCACCCCGGCGCACCAGGTCGCATCCTCCACCGCCTGGGCCATGTCCGGCCCGTCGCGGGGCGACAGACAGGCGGCGATGCGCTGGACACGGCTCTGGACCGACGTCAGCAGCCGCTCGACGAAGACGCCCATTTCGGAATGGCTGAGAATGGCCTCGGTGTCGGCCAGGCGGCTGGTGCGCGTGACGATCCGCAGCATCCGCTCAGCGTCGGCGACATGGGCGAACAGAATGTCGATCATCCGCCGCCCGCCCTCGGGGGATATCGCCAGACAGTCCTGGATCAGCAGCCGCAGCCCCGCCAACTGATTGTCGTCGGGCCGCTCCAGCCAGACCGACAGGCGGGCCACGGCGGTTCGCGCCAGGGGCGCCAGGTCGAAACAACCGGCCAGTTCCGCCGGGCTGGCGGCCGGGGTTTCAGCCTGGCCGGCCGTCGGGTCGGGCCATTGGTCGTCCGGCCAGACGTCGCGAGGCCGGTCCCGCAGCACCGCAGCCGCCCGCGCGCACAGCCGATCCGCCGCCAGGGTCCATTCCCCCTCGCCGACGCCCGCCCCGTCCAGCAATCTCAGGAAGGCCTCCTCGCCCGTCCGCGCCTCGCGCCAGACCCGCGCCAGCACGGCCGGCGGAAAGATCAGGGCCGGAGTTCGGTCGGCGCGGGGTTGGAACAGGGGCAGAAGGGGGGCGAAGGCCAGGTCGCGCCGGGCGCGGTCGCGCGCCTCCTGCACGATCATGGCGGTCAGTTCCGCCGCCTTGTCCCCGCCCAGGGACGGGACGGCCGCCCGCAGCTGCGTCAGGACCGCGTCAGGCGCGGCCTGGACGACCGCCTGCAGGGCGGCGCGATGGGCGACGGACAGCGAGGACAAGAGGCACTCCCGTCTGCAGGCGACGAAGACGCCACCGTGCCGTCTTTGGGTTAACAACGGCTTCTCGTCCCTGCAGAGACCGGCGCCCCTTGAGCCCAGCCGATGGCACGCCATATTCCCGCCACGACGACGCCAGGCGTTTCCGCCTCGGATCAGGAGCGCCCATGCCGGTTATCGAGATCGAAGGCCTGACCAAGACCTACAAGTCGGGGCTTCAGGCGCTGAAGCGCGTGGACCTGACCATTGAGAAGGGCGAGATCTTCGCCCTGCTGGGTCCGAACGGAGCGGGCAAGACCACCCTGATCTCCATCGTCTGCGGCATCGTCAACGCCACGACGGGGACCGTGGTCGCCGACGGCCACGACATCAGGAAGGATTTCCGCGCCGCCCGCACCAAGATCGGCCTGGTGCCGCAGGAGCTGACCACCGACGCCTTCGAGACGGTGCTGGCCACCGTCACCTTCAGCCGGGGCCTGTTCGGCAAGCCGGGAAACCCGGCCCTGATCGAACAGATCCTGAAAGACCTGTCGCTGTGGGACAAGCGCGACGCCAAGATCATGACCCTGTCGGGCGGGATGAAGCGCCGGGTGATGATCGCCAAGGCCCTGAGCCACGAGCCGGACATCCTGTTCCTGGACGAGCCGACCGCCGGGGTGGACGTCGAACTGCGCCGCGACATGTGGGCCATGGTCCGCAAGCTGCGCGAGCGGGGCGTCACCATCATATTGACCACCCACTATATCGAGGAGGCCGAGGAGATGGCCGACCGGGTGGGGGTGATCCTGAACGGCGAACTGATCCTGGTCGAGGAAAAGACCGCCCTGATGAAGAAGCTGGGCAAGAAGACCCTGACCTTGAACCTGATCGAACCCCTGCCCGCCCTGCCGGCCGATCTGTCCGACTGGGATCTGGCGCTGAAGGCCGACGGAAGCGAGCTGGAATATAGTTTCGACGCCCAGGCCGACGACACCGGCGTGCCGTCGCTGATCCGCAGCCTGGAGCGGCTGAACATCGGCTTCAAGGATCTGAACACCCGCCAGAGCTCGCTGGAAGACATCTTCGTCAGCCTGGTCCACCGCGATGGGGAGACCGCCTGATGAACTTCAACGGACATGGCGTCTGGGCCATCTATCGCTTCGAGATGGCCCGCGCCCTGCGCACCATCTGGCAGAGCGTGGTCACGCCAGTGATCACCACCGCCCTCTATTTCATCGTCTTCGGCAGCGCGATCGGCAGCCGGATGGAGGCGATCGACGGCGTGGCATACGGCGCCTTCATCGTGCCGGGCCTGATCATGCTGAGCCTGTTCACCCAGTCGATCTTCAACGCCTCCTTCGGCATCTATTTCCCGAAATTCACCGGCACCATCTACGAGATCCTGTCGGCGCCCGTGTCGTCGCTGGAGGTGGTGATCGCCTATGTCGGGGCGGCGGCGACCAAGTCGGCGGCGCTAGGCCTGATCATCCTGGCCACCTCGACCCTGTTCGTGCCGCTGCAGGTGCTGCACCCTGTAGGCATGCTGGCCATGCTGGTGCTGATCTCGGTGACCTTCAGCCTGTTCGGCTTCATCATCGGCATCTGGGCCGGCAGTTTCGAACAGCTGAACTTCATCCCCATGCTGATCGTGACGCCCCTGACCTTCCTGGGCGGCTCCTTCTATTCGATCAACATGCTGCCTGACGTCTGGCGGGCGGTGGCCCATTTCAATCCGGTGGTCTATCTGATCTCGGGCTTCCGCTGGACCTTCTATGGCCAGGGCGACGTTCCCATCGGCATCAGCGTGGCCGCCACCATGGGCTTCTTCGTCGTCTGCCTGGCCGTGGTCATGTGGATGTTCAAGACCGGCTACCGCCTCAAGAGCTGAGCCGTCACGAAACCGGCCAGATCGCCAGCGATTAGAGTATCATGTCCGACGACGCCAAGATCACCCCCGCTACGCCGCCCGCCTCGAACGGTCCATCGGGAGGACCGCCGGAGCCGTTCGTGCGCAAACAGGTGACCTGGGGGCGCATGCCCACGACCACCTTCCACGTCGGCCCGGTGCCGGTCGCGCCCAATCCGCTGGACCGGATTCCCAATCGCCCGCCGCGCACGACGCCGCTGGGCCAGACAGGCCCGAGCGGGGGCCAGGTTTCGGGACAGGTTCAGGAGCCGCCGCGCCGAGTCCCTGCGCCGCGCGCCGGCGGCAATATCCTGAGCGGGTCGCTGATCCCCCAGGCGCGTCCGGGCGCCGGTCCGGTGACGCCTGCGCCACAGCCCAAGCCTGCTCCCGCGCCCGCGCCCAGCGCCGACACGACCGTGCGGCCCCTGCCCGGCGCGGGTCTGACCAACGCTCCTTCGACGCCCGCCCCCCTGCCCCCCGTCTCGGCCGAGCCGCGAACGGCGCCTGTCGATCAGCCCGATGTCGCCGAACAGGCCGCCTCGGCGCCCGTGGTCGCGGCCCCCGCCCGGGCCCCGCTTGAGCCGTCTCCTGCTGTTGAGGCCGCCCCTTCGGTCACGCCCAGTTTCGCGCGCGCCGCGACCCGGCGGCCGTCGCGCCTGCCGCTGTACATCGGCGTCGGGGTGCTGGCGGTTCTGGCGGTCGGCGGCGGCCTGTGGTTCGCCCTGCGTCCCGCCCCTGTGGCCGCGCCGGTTGCGCCCGCCCCGGCGGCGGCGCCCGAAGCCGTTGCGCCTGAAGCCCTGCCCCCGGCCGCCGCGCCCGTGGAGACGCCGGTCGAGACCGCAGCGCCCGTCGAAGCCGCACCGGTCGAGGAAACACCCGCGGGTGCGGCCGCGCGGCCTGCAGCGGCCCCGGTTCCGACCACGCCCCCGACCTCGTCCGCTCGCCCCGCGACGACGACGCGTCCTCAGACGCCGGCGCAATCAACGACGCAAACCCCGGCGCCCCGGGTCCCGACGGCTCAGGCCCCGGCGGCCGTCTCGACGCCCCCCTCCGCAACGCCGGCGCCGGTCGTCGTCGTCGCGCCCGCGCCGACCGCCGCGCGTCCGGCCCAGACCGACCCGAACGCTCCGGTCGTGACCCGGCCCCAACCGCTGGACTGAAGCCGCTGGACTGAAGCCGCTTCCGCCCCCGCGCCCCGGCGTGTGGGGCGGTTAGGCCGTGCGGATGACGCCGCCGCTGGTCGTCACCGGCCAGGGCGTCAGTCGCCCGCCGGCGCAGGGGCCGCCCTTGCATTCGCCGGTCAGGGGTTCGAACACCGCCCCGTGCCAGCCGCACAGGATCAGGGCGCCGTCCGGCGTCAGATAACGGTCGATCTCCATGGCGATGGGAAAACCGGCGTGCGGACAGCGATCGACCCAGCCGGCCACAGCCCCGTCCTTGCGCACCACGAAACCGTGGAAGAAGGCCTCGCCGATCTGAAGCACGAAGCCGCGCGCGCCGGGCTCGGCGATGTCGGCCTCGGCGCACAGGGCCACGTTCGGCGGCGTCTTCCAGACCCGTTTGCGCTCGGTCGGCGCCTCGTCAGACACGCTCGGCCTTCAGCGGGCGCGACAGCAGGCCGTCGATCAGGCCATCCACGGTGATCTCGCCCGCCAGCAGGGCCGCGATGCCCTCTGCGATGGGGGTCTCCACCCCCAGACGGGCGGCCAGGGCGCGCACGGCCGGCGCGCTCTCATAGCCCTCGGCCACCGAGCGTTTGCCCGCCAGCGCCTGTTCCACCGTCTGGCCCTGCCCCAGGGCCAGGCCCAGGCTCATGTTGCGCGACTGAGGGCTGGAACAGGTCAGGACCAGGTCGCCCAGGCCGCACAGGCCCGCCACCGTCTCGGCCTGGCCGCCCATGGCGACGGCGAGGCGGGTCATTTCCGCAAACCCGCGCGTGATCAGGGCGGCGTGGGCGCTGCGGCCCAGCTGACGCCCCTCGGACACGCCGCAGGCGATGGCCAGCACATTCTTCAGCGCCCCGCCCGCCTCGGCCCCGATCAGGTCGGTGGCCAGATAGGGCCTGAAGCCCGGCGCCGACAGGGTGTTCAGCAGGGCCTGACCCAGGACAGGATCGGCGCAGGCCAGGGTGACGGCGGTCGGAAGGCCGCGCGCCACTTCGCCGGCGAAACTGGGGCCGGACAGGACCGCCGCCGGCGCGTCCGGCAGGGTCTCGGCCAGCACCTCGGTCATCAGTTTCATCGTGCCGCGCTCGACCCCCTTCGAGCAGAGCACCACCGGCACGCCGGCGCGATGATGGGGCGCAAAGGCCGTCAGGGTCGCCCGCATATGCTGGGCCGGGGGAACGGCCAGGATCAGGTCGCAGTCGCGCAGATCGGCCAGATCGGCGGTGAATTTGAGATCCTCGGCCAGGGTGACGCCCGGCAGATACAGGTCGTTGGCCCGCGTCGTCGCCAGGGTCTCGACCAGCTGGGGCTCGCGCGCCTGAAGCGTCGTGTCCAATCCGGCGCGGACGCAGACCTGGGCCAGGGCGGTGCCCCAGGCGCCGGCGCCGATAACCCCTGCGGTGCGGAATTCCATGCGCCCTCCCGAGGCGGTCTCGTTGGTCATGCTTTCGCGCCCTTGCGGCCCGGCTTGTGCGAAGGATCGGCCAGGGCGCGGGCTTCGTCCAGCGGCCATCGCGGCCGGGCGACCACGTCGATGTCGCTGGTCAGCCCCAGGGCCAGCCGCTCGGCTCCCGCCAGGGCGATCATGGCGGCGTTGTCGGTGCAATAGGCCATGGGCGGCGCCAGGAAGTCGAAGCCGTGTTTCGCCGCCGTCGCCTGCAAGGTCGCGCGGATCGTCTTGTTGGCCGCGACGCCGCCCGCGACCACGAACAGCCGGTGATCGTGGGTCTCGGCATAGGCGGCCAGGGCCCGCTCGGAGCGATCCGACAATTGCCGGGCGATGGCGTTCTGGACCGCATCGGCCAGATCGGCCCTGTCCTGCTCGGTCTCGCAGGTCTGGGCGATGCGGAAGGCGGCCGTCTTCAGACCCGAGAAGGAGAAGTCGCAGTCCTTGCGGCCCAGCAGGGCGCGCGGAAGATCGATCTTCGAGCCGTCGCCTTGCTGCGCCAACCGCTCCAGCGCCGGCCCGCCGGGATAGCCGAGGCCCAGCGCCTTGGCGATCTTGTCGAAGGCCTCGCCGGCCGCGTCGTCGATAGTGGCGCCGATCCGGCTCATGTCGCCGACGCCGCGCACTTCGAGCAGTTGGCAATGGCCGCCGGACACCAGCAGCAGCAGGAAGGGATAGGCGACCTCCTGCCCCAGCCGGGCCGAGACCGCATGCCCCTCCAGATGATTGACCGCCACCAGGGGCAGACCCCGCGCCAGGGCCGCCGCCTTGCCGAAGCTGAGGCCCACCATGACGCCGCCGACCAGGCCCGGCCCGGCCGTCGCGGCGATTCCGTCCAGGCCGTCATAGCCCAGGCCGGCTTCGGCCATGGCGCGGCGCGTGACCCCGGCGATCATCTCGACATGGCTGCGGGCGGCGATTTCGGGGACGACGCCGCCATAGGCCGCATGGTCGTCAATCTGGCTGTGAACGACCGAGGACAGGACCTCGGCCCGGCCGCCCCGTTCGGACGGGTGCAGACGCACCACCGAGGCGGCGGTCTCGTCGCAGCTGGTCTCGAGACCCAGCACCGTCAGGGGTCGGACATCGCGTCCGGTTGCCGCTGCGGCGCCGCTGCTATAGTCGGCGGAACTCTCCATCGGGTCGAGGTAGCGATCCGGCGTCCGGTAAGCAACGATCATGAACCTTCCTCTCCGCATCGGCACCCGGCGGTCCAAGCTGGCCCTGGCCCAATCGGGCATGATGCAGCGGGCCATCGGCCGGGCGCTCGGCGTGGCCGAGGCCGACATCGAGGCCGCCGTGCCCCTGGTCGAGATCGTCACCACCGGCGACCGGATCCAGGACCGCCGCCTGATGGAGATGGGCGGCAAGGCGCTGTTCACCAAGGAGATCGAGGAGGCCCTGCTGGACCGGCGAATCGACATCGCCATCCACTCGATGAAGGACGTGCCCGCCGAACAGCCCGAGGGCCTGTGCATCGCCGCCATCCCGGAACGCGAGGACGCCCGCGACGCCTTCATCAGCCGCGACTTCGACAGTTTCGACCAGCTGCCCTTCGGCGCACGGCTGGGCACCGCCAGCCTGCGGCGCCAGGCCCAGGCCCTGGCCCTGCGGCCCGATCTGAAGGTCGAGATGCTGCGCGGCAATATCGACACCCGGCTGCGCCGCGCCGCCGAGGGGGATTTCGACGCCATACTGCTGGCCGTCTCGGGCATGACCCGGCTGGGCGTGACCGAACATATCCGCGAGAAACTGTCGCTGGACGCCTTTTTGCCGGCCCCGGGCCAGGGCGCCCTGGCCATCCAGACCCGCGCCGAGGACATCGACGCCCCCTGGGTCGCCGCCCTGAACCACCCGGAGACCGCCGTCGCCGTGGCCGCCGAGCGGGGGGCCATGACCGCGCTGGAGGGATCGTGCCGCACCGCCGTCGGCGCCTACGCCGTGATCGAGGGCGACACCCTGCGCCTGACCACCGAAATGCTGAGCCCCGACGGATCGGCCCGCTGGCGCCGCGTCGGCGAACTGTTCCAGCCCACCGAGGCCGACGCCCGCGCCCTGGGCGAACGGCTGGGCGGCGAGGTCCACGCCTTCGCCGGCGATCAGGAGGTCGATCCGGCGAGCCTGGACGGATGACGGCCCCGGGCGCCGCGGATCAGAGCCCCCGCGTCTGGATCACCCGCGCCCAGCCCGGCGCGTCGCGCACCGCCGCCCGTCTGCGCGACATGGGGTTCACGCCCCTGATCCAGCCCCTGCTGGCGGTGGAGACCCTGAGCCCGCCCGTCCCGGATCTGGATCGGTTCGCGGCCCTGGCCTTCACCAGCCGGAACGGCGTCGCCGCCTTCGCCGCCCTGACGTCCCGGCGCGACCGGCCGGTCTTCGCCGTCGGCGACGCCACCGCCCAGGCGGCGCGCGAGGCCGGCTTCGTCGCCGTCCGCTCCGCCTCGGGCGACCTGACCGCCCTCGCCCGCCGGATCGCCGCTGAACTGAGCGACGCCGCCCTGCTGGCGCCCCAGGCCGAGACGCCCGCCGGCGACCTCGCCGCCGCCCTCGGCGTCGCCGACGCCCGGGCCGTCAGCCTGCACCCCCTGAACGTCTATCGCACCGCCCCGACCGCCGCTGCGCCGCCAGAGGCGTTCGACGCCGTGCTGATCCACTCCCCGCGCGCGGCCCAGGCCCTGGCCGCCCTGGTTCCCGTCTCCCTGCCGTCGGCGCGCCTGGCCGGCGTCGTGATCGCCTGTATCTCGCCCGCCGCCGCCGCGCCCCTGAGCGCCGTCGGCCCCACGCCGGCGGTGGCGGACGCCCCGGACGAAGCCACATTGCTCGCGACCTTGAAAGCGGCGCTTGGCAAGCGCGATACGCCCGTATAAAGAGCCCCTCTCGCGCGGGCTGCTTCGCCTTCGCAACCGGGCCGCTTTAGCTCAGCCGGTAGAGCACCTCATTCGTAATGAGGGGGTCGCGTGTTCGAGTCACGCAAGCGGCACCATTTTTACCCATACTGATCAAGACGTTAACCCCGCCAGGGGGAAGCGCGCGCTCTCGGCCCCTTTGCCGTGGAAGCATGGTGGAAGCAGCCTGAAAATAGGCTGCTATCCACAGGATTATGCCGCGAGAGCAGCCTCGCCCGTGTTCTGGAAAGTGGGACGGCTGAGGTAGGCCGCTATGTCCGAGCGGCGATAGCGGACCATTCTCCCGAACATGACAAACTTTGGCCCGCCCCCTTTTCGACGCCAATCTTCAAGGGTGCGATGCGACACGCCGAGAATGCGCGCAACCTGCTTGGTATTCAGGAGTATGGGGACCACGGCTTCGGCGTGGTTAGTTTCAACTTCAAACATGGGAAAATCCCATAGGGACGAATAGCGCGTCGTCGCACGGCTGGTTAAGTTTAGCCTCGCGTGGGCCTATCGGCCCCACCGCACGCAGGATCGGCGCGGCCTCGTTGCACTACTGTCCAAATATGGCGTCATTTCGATACGGACGGGTGACGAGGGTTGAGCCGATGGGAGGCTCAACCAAGCACCATTTCCTTGTGGAACATCAGCGCGTAACGCAGATTCGGACAGCGATTTAGAGGTTATGCGTAACAGGTGCGCGTAACAAGGGTGGCTTTGGTGCTTAGACGATTCCGTGGCCTGTTTGCGTCTGCCCCTCCAGAGAGCGCCGCGCCTTATTTAGCTACCTAGCGGGCGGCGCGGTGACCTTCTCGACCAATGCTTTCAAGGCTGGTGCGACGACGTAGTTTTCGGGGATCGCAAACGCATTTAGGAGTTTGTCATTGTAGTTTGCCGCCTTCACCACAGACTTGAGCTGCCTCCACAGCTCCTTTCCGACCACAGTCTCTGGCACCTGACCGGACCCGTCCCATAGCGCTGTTGCATCAGGGGAGCCTCCGTCGGGCCAAACCACCCGTGCAATCACTCGCCGTTTTTCTAGATATGTCTTCCTTGCACCGTTGATTTTCCCCGCTGCTGTAGCGCACCATCCTTGAGCTTCTTGAAGCGGCACGCGGTAAAGAGCCGCGAGATATTCCGGCTTGCAAAACTCCGCCTCGACATCGCACCCTTCCGATATCCAAAGCTCCACGCCTTGGGTCTTATAGAGGTCAAGCCAGCGGATGACCTCTTCGTCGGTCATGAAATCCCGGTCACGATGGATGAGCGCGTTCAAGCCAATCTTACCGTCTACCAACATCCCCCGAAGCAAGGTGTCCTTCGGCAGGTTGTCGACCCCAAAGCATCGGCAAACCGCAAGTTTGCGCGCCAAGTCCGGCCATTGCTTGAGAATCGCCCGAACCGCCTGATCGTCTTCATCTTCGACGAAAAACAGCGCGTGTTTGTCTAGCCCGCCCCATCCCATGAGTTGCCTGATCGCCCCATCGTCGTCAGTCTTAATCTTCCCATCGCTCATCCAAATGAGCTTGGTGCTAGGGCTGGCTGCGCGAGCAATGTGGGGGCTGTGAGTTGTCAGGATCACCTGCGTATCAAACTCCAGCGCTGCAGCTTCGAGCGTTTCGATAAGCCGCTCTTGCTTGTCGGGATGGAGGTGCGCGTCGGGCTCATCAATCAACATGATGCGCGGCCTGAAAAGTACAAGGTACGCGAAAATCTGAACCGCTTGTAGAACTCCGGTCGCAGCGCTTTCTAGCGAATGGTATCCGCCACCAATCCTCGAGTCTTCGTACGACGCAGATATGTTGAAATCTTCCCGTTCGTCGTACGCGATGCGCAGGGTTATTGTGGGATGAACGGATTGAACCAGTTGGTTGAGGCGAGCGAGGCGCTTTTGGCCCGCGCTGTTATCCTCGTTAGTTCTGTTAACACTTAGGCTGAGCAATATGTTTCTTAAGACACCGCCCGCGTCACCGGATGCGGCTTGGCGACGTAAAGAAGGTTGCGCGAGGATCGACTCTCGCTCCGAAAGACCCGCCAAGCCTGGGATGTAAGCAGTGATAAAAGTGCTTCTCTGCTTATAGGGCGAAACAATCCCACCCCCTTCGATGTGAGCAGTGATGCCGCCTTTATTACGTGCCGCCCATATGCTGACGCTTGCTATTGGACCAGATTGCTCCTCATTTACAGGACTATGATTGAAAAGAACGCGCGTTGGTCGTGTTGTGGCACTCGGTTTCAGCTCCGACTTGTAAGCTGTTTTCAGAGGTTCGCTTGATGGAATATAATCAATACGGTCAAAGGAAATCATTTCTTTGCCGTTCTTCGGCAAGACGTAGCTAACGCTCCTTGCTGCCCAATGTATCGCCTGCAAAACTGACGATTTACCTGAACCATTGGGACCAACCAAGATAGTTACTCGGCCAAGCGGGATGGTCGTTGCGTCTATAGCTTTGAAGTTCTCGATGGTGACCGAGTCTATCGAAGACCATTTCCTGGTGATGCGAGGCGTCTTCGAGCTGATGAACTGGCCCGTGTCGATCGGAGCATCTGCTAGAGGGGCCGCCGGGGCTTTCGGTAAATCATCGAAGATTGAAGGAGCGGCAGATTTTTTGGCATCAGTGGCGCTAGGTTCAGCGTCGAGTTCTGCAGTCTCAGCGGTCATCTAGGAGCCCCGTTGTTTCTCCCTACATGCCGAAGATTGCCACCTCCGGCTAGTTGTGAAGCACGTCAGGCAGATTGTGATGGCAACTGCCACCAACCAGCAGTAGCTTCACGAGGTGTCTGAGGGGGATCAATGACGTCGCGTATCGTCGAGTTTTTCGGATCGGCACCGCTGTCCGAACCAAGCGTGTTAAACGCGCAAAATCACTGGTGTCCGTTCGTCGACAGCGACTGCATCAAGAATCGGCGGCGATCTCTCGGAGCCTGCTCGTTGCAGGTGGGGCAATCAGAGCCGGTGATCATCTGCCCGAATCGCCTGTACGCAGATCGCTTCCACATTCTGAAAGAGATCGCTGACGAAGCCTTCGGCATCGATACTGAGTTATTGTCCGCTCTGGATGTGGAAGTCAGAAGGCGTGCAGGCGAACTGAATGGCCGGGAGATAACCGTCTTCGGGAAATATTTCGGCAAGGAGCTTGGTATTCCTACGCCTCCAGGCCTTGAAGAGGGGGAAGGAGCAGGCAGCTTCTATATCGATTTCATTTTGGTGAAGGCTGGCAGCGATAACGACCCTGAAGCCTTTGTATCGGTCGAGATACAGACGATCGACACCACGAACAGCTATGCTGACGCGGCTGCACGGTACGCCGCTGGCCAAGAATATCATGGCCCTTGGGGCGAAGACCTCACCAATGCCGGTTTGAACTGGGAAAATGTCTCCAAGCGAATCCTTCCCCAGCTGATTTATAAGGGACACGCCCTGCGCCGGGAGCCCATGTGCTTCAAGGGGCTTTTCTTCGTTGTTCCCCAAGCGGTTTATCAGAGGATCAAAAGGCGCGTTGGAGGACGATTGCTCGAATATCCGCAAGCAGCTGGGACCATCACCTTCAGGACTTATGACCTAGGCCCAATGGCCGAGAATGGGACTCGCGGTTTGGTGTTCGGGGAAACCTTTACGACCACCGTCGAGCAGATTGCGTTCGCGTTTGTCTCGCCGCAGAACCTTCCGGCGGCTGGAGTTTACGAGGAGGTCATCTCGCAGAACCTGAGGAAGATTGCCCGGAAGAAAACGCTGTAACTAAGCGTTCGCCAACTCGCGCTTAACAGCCTTAGCCTTTGATTTCGGCGTGCTCCGGATTTTGGACAGCAAGCCTTCCGCGATCGCTTTTCCGAGCACGGGAGGAACCGCATTTCCCACTTGAACAAACTGTTCGGTGCGAGAGCCCTTGAACTCGAACCAGTCCGGGAAACTTTGGAATCGAGCGGCTTCGCGCACGGTCAGGCTTCGCTCTTGAGCCGGATGAATATACGGCCCCCAGTGCACATCGCATTTAGTTAGAATGGTGGACGACAGCCCATCCCACCGCAGTCGGCCATAGCGCTTCGTGTGATCCGACCGCTTAGCCCTCTTCATACCCTCCGGAAGAAGCTCGAAAGGAATGTCTCTCCACGAACCGCCTTGTGGGATGTGTGACATCCGGGCTTGGTTGACGGCAGACAGCTTCGTCGCACTATGATTGGTCACAAGATTGGAGTCTCCACGCATCGCTGCTTGGAACGCCGACTGAGGGCTCTGGCTATAGGGTACGATGCCGCGATCCTCCCCGTTGACGAGCGCAGGTAGGTCGGAGATCGCATCTCGAACTGTCACAAACGGGGCCAAGCCTGGGCCGTGCGTCTTCGCGGGCCATGGGATGTCGGCACCCACGCGATTACCCACGAACACCAAGCGTCGGCGTTCCTGAGGAACACCGTACTCCTCAGCCTTCAAAATCTTGCTTTCGACCCGGTAGCCGAGGCTCTGAAGCCCCTCGACAATCGCTAGAACGGCACCGCCCTGACCAGCAGAAGTCATGCCCGTAACATTCTCTAAAACCACCCACTCTGGGGACACGCCTTCGACAATGCGAAGGTACTCGCGGTAGAGCGACGACCTTTCATCGTGCAATCCACGCTGGTGGTTATAGACCGAATAGCCTTGGCACGGCGGGCCTCCGACCAGCACCGTTAGCTCACCCTTTTTCAGATTGGCCGCTTCGAGAAACTGCGAGGCGCTCCAGTTCTGGATGGGGCCAGGCAGGAAAACAGCGTCATCGTGGGTCGCCGCGAATGTCTCTCCGGCGCGCGCGTCGAAGTCGTTGCCGACACGAACGTCGAAGCCAGCCTGTCGAAATCCTTCTGAAAGGCCGCCGGCACCGCAGAACAGATCAATCACGGTCAAGTTCGACGGCATAGCGGCCCTTATTTCATTCCCCAGCGCACCCGCACGCTAAAGAGAACATAACATGAACGAAGCGGGTTGAGAATCGTATTTGACGATGCCTGATCGCGAGTCCCGTGAAAAGCAGTCTTTGGGTCAGTCAATGACTACGGCTCGAACCGCCAAGCGTGTAAGCCCCACTCGAGAGGCCGACGGCGCTGTCGGCGCACGTCGATCTCATAGAATGGTGCCGCCGGGGGGAATCGAACCCACGACCTCAGCCTTACCAAGGATGCGCTCTACCACTGAGCTACGGCGGCAACGCGCGGCTATTAGCCGGTTCCTGTTGAGATTTGAAGCGATTATACCAGCTCATCGCGCTTATAGACGTGCAGGGTATCGAAGGAGCAGGGATCGTCGTGGCTGACCGGTATGACGTGGATTTAATCGACAACCACATTCGCGTTGTACATTCGGAGATCGGCGACGGGCCGTTTTTATCCCTCGGCCTTATGGCTTTAGAACAGATAGTTAGAGGGAAAGCGACAGGCGTGATTATGCCGGGAAAAACTCTGCTTCGTGAGCGCCTCAATCGTTACCGGACGGCCAGATGGCCTTCATTGGCGCCGAAAAAGGTCCCTCGGTACTGGTAAGGCACAGCTGTCGCATCTGCGCTGCGACATCGCGCTTAGCCTGCTGCGCCATGCCGGTGGGAGCTTTGACCCCAGCATCCAGAAGCAGAAGATTCATTTCGCGCGTGGTCATGAACAGCGCCGCAACCGTGAGAAGTACAACAGGCCAGCCGAGCCAGGTTTTTGCGCCAGGGCGAGGTTCTTTGCGTCTCACGGCGAGAGCGAGTCCAACCATCCCTACTGCAAACAGGATGAGCGTCCATCCCATTAAGGCTGTGGTGGGCCATCACTGGGCGCAGACAACGGTTTAGCCGATCCTGCATGTACCAGCCAAACCCTCGGCGGCAGGCTTGAGCCTTAATGACCACATCGTCAGACAGACGAAGCGTGAAGGGCGTCGCGCCCAGTTCCCGAGACGCCATGCTCCATCCCAGCATCTTCAGGATTTCGCTGGAGTGGTCCCAATGAGGCAGTCCGACTTCGGGAATGATCCGATGAGAGACCCGCTTAGCCTCTCGGAGGTTTTTCTTATCCGGAGACATCTTCGATCATGGAGAATGGAGCCTTATATCCTTCGCTTTGGAAGGAGGGCGCAACGCAGAGCATTGGTATACGTCACAGTAGATCGTCGCATAGTCCGCCAACGTCGGCGCGGCTCTGATCTGCTGGCGCTCGCGGCTCGGGTTTCCGCCTTTGTCGATTGAGACACGATGCTCTCGAGCGATCCTGCGCGCTTCATCGACCGGCATCGTGGGATAGCGACCAAGGACCAGCTTGCCCTGCTCCCCCTTCAGCGTCCGGTACTGGAGGATGAACGACCGCACTCCGGACGGGGTGATTCGCACCCCAAACCCACGAATCTCGGCATCCCACACCGTTTCGCCGGGGGCTGCTTGGTCGATCAGCGTTTTCGTTAGACGTTTGTGGCTCCTGTTGGACATATCCATACTCCTTATGGAGCCGGGATATTTGGGCCCTTCCGTGGAAGCAATATGGAAGCAGGAGGCCCCGTGGACAAACGGATCAACCCGTACTCCTCCGTGGTGCGATCACGTGATCTATCTGATTTTGTGGACGTTTCCGTATCTGCCCGTAGCCGATTGCGTTGAGCGGCCATTCTTCGTAATGAGGGGGTCGCGTGTTCGAGTCACGCAAGCGGCACCATCGTTTCCCGGCCTCAAATAGAAGAGTGTTCGCCCTGAACCTGGGTGCGAAGCCCAGTATCGGGTCGCTGCAGGCATATCGATTTCCGATCCGAACCGTAGTCTTCAGGCTTCCCTTCGGTCAGTTTTCAGTCCCTTGAAACGGCCTCATAAGGTATCCCGTTCACCTGAGGCGAGCTTGAGACTCCAGTATCGACTGGAACAGTCTTGGTTACTTTCGTTTCAGTTGCGAAAGATTCGCTCACAACCTCTCTCTCAAGTTGAATATTCACCTATTCGCGGTACGTAGGATTCCCGTATCGTCGAGCTTTGGCTTGACGCCCTTGTCATTTTCAGGCCTGACGCAGGTATTCTCGCACGCCCGAAGGCCAAGATGAACGACGCAGTCGACCCAGTAGACATCGCAATCGGCGCCCGCATTCGCGCCCGTCGCGAGGAACTCCGCATCACCCAGGCGCAGCTGGCCGCCGGCGCCGGCGTGACTTTCCAGCAAATTCAAAAGTATGAGCGGGGCGTCAACCGCGTCTCGGCCGCACGCCTGCTGCAGATCGCAGCGGTGCTGAAGTCCACGGGCGCGGCTCTGCTGGGCGAACTCGAGACGGCCGAGGGCGATGAACTGGCTCTGGCCGCGCCGGGCGTGGCGGAACTGTTGTCCGCCTTCCGCAGCATCCGGGACGCTGAAAAGCGCGACGCCCTCCTGGTCGTGGCCAAGGGCCTGCGCGACTGATCCGTCAGACCTGAGTCTGTCTCAACACCCGCTCCACCGGTTCGCCGCCCCGCGCGCCGGCCGAAGCATCGGCGAGCCAGGTCTGGACCGCGACGATCGCACGAAGATCGAGACCGTCCGAACGTCCGGCATCGGCGATGTTCTGACGCACGACCTCAAGCAGACAGGCGGCCTCCGCAGCGTTCACGGGCTGGTGGTTGAGCAGGCTGGTCTCCGCCTCGACCATCGGTCCGAGATCCAGGTCGGCCAGCAGATTGTCCTCGCTGCCCGAGAGTCCCGCTCCGCCGAGTTTGTCGGCCAGTCGGGTCGTGTCGAACCATGACCGGAAAAGCGGCATGAAGGTCTTCGGAGGTTGGGTATTCACGCTGTGATGTCCTTGTAGAATTCAGGCGATGCGCGACCTGGCGCTGAGGGATTGAGGTCTGGCGTAGGGGGCCGAGGTCGCTTCCCAGACGCCGATCAGACCGAGGATCATGATCTCCACCCAGACCACCATCCGCGTGGTCACGATCGACCAGGTGAGGACGTCGGAACCAAACAACGACGCGGCATGGGTGCCGAGCGCGAGAAGCTGAGCCCCGGCCGCGAACAGCAGCCACCAACGGTCGTAACGAAGGCTGAGCCGGACCAACCAGACCAGAAGGCTGAGGGAGACCAAGGCGACCGCCCATCGGAATTGACCGATGATGAGGTGATCGACCCAGCCGGAAACCAGTTGCACGACGAAGAGGCCTGCGGCCGCCTCGCGCTCGGGCCGGCCGCCCTTCCAGATGAGCAGCACGAGCGCCAGGATGGTCAGGGCCGTACCGAAAAACCAGAGCGGCGAAGGCATTCCGTCGGGACCGATCAGGCGGCCAGATGCAACACGCCGGACGACGCCGTCGACGACGCCTGAGGTATGCTCTTGTTCTCGCTCATGCCGTCCAAACGCCAACCGATCGCGTGGTTGTCAGCCACGGTTGACAGCCCCGCGTGGCCGGCGGCGACCGCCGCTCGAACCGTTGCGAGCCGGTTCAGACCGGTTACGATGTCCTCCAGCGCCGCCTGACCGACCTCGGCCGCCAGACGCGCCTCAAGCCGGCCCTCGAGCGCGGTCTGGATCAGCTTGCAGACCTCGATCATGGCCTGGTCGATCGCGTGTTCGGCGGTCCTGACCTGGCGAGCGACTTTCACCCCGACGTTCATGTTTCGCATTCTGCCGTCCTCCAAAAGGATCCCCGCGTCAGCGGGCCCATTCGGGAGCGATCCGGTCGAACAGGGAGGGAACCACCATGCCTGCCGTCACGATCCCGATGGCGAGCAAGAGGGCGACGGCGGCCCCCGCCACGATGACCGCCAGTCGTGCGCCGACGCCGCGAGGCGGAGCCGGCAAGGACCAAGCGGACCGAACGACCGGGCCGTCGTCGTCCGATTGTCCGGCCGACGCCGCATCAACAAGCCCGTCTTCCGCCGGTTCGGGAATGAGTATCGGCTCCCCTGAGTAGCCGTTACTCAGCCGCCGGGCCGCCAGTCTGCGGTCCGAGACCTTCAGTTTGACGTAGGCGCGATGCAGGTGATTGCCGACCGTGCGGGGGGAAATGCCCAATCGCGCAGCGATCTCCTTGTCCTCGAGGCCCAGGCCGGCCAGGCGAACGCACTCGATCTCTCTTGGCGACAGGCTTTCAGGCATTCACGCGCTCCCCGCCTCGTCATAGCGGATTTCACCGGCACGACCAGACACGGCGTGGTTCCTGCGAACCAAAGACGGGAAGATCACTTGAACATATAAGCATGTCTTTATATGTTTGCCGGGCTGACATTGACAGGAGCCTCTTTTGGCCGCTCGTTCTTCCTTCCTCTTCACCTCGGAAAGCGTCTCCGAGGGCCACCCCGACAAGGTCGCCGACCGTATCTCGGATACTGTCGTCGACGCCTTCCTGTCGAAGGATCCCGAGGCCCGCGTGGCCTGCGAGACCCTGGTCACGACCCAGCGGATCGTCCTGGCCGGCGAGGTCCGCGCGACCCAGCCGGGCAACACCAGGGAACAGAACGAGGCTTTCACCCAGTCCATCATCGACAGCCTGGAGCCTCTGGTCCGCGCCGCGGTCAAGGACATCGGCTACGAGCAGGACGGCTTCCACTGGGAAACGGCGGAATACGCCTGCCACCTGCACGCCCAGTCGGCCGACATCGCCGTCGGCGTCGACTCGACCAATGAAAAGGACGAGGGCGCGGGCGACCAGGGCATCATGTTCGGCTATGCGTCGAACGAGACGCCGGAGCTGATGCCGGCCACCCTCCAGTACAGCCACAACATCCTGAAACGCCTGGCCGACGTCCGCCATGCGGGCGGCTCGCAACTGGAGCCCGACGCCAAGAGCCAGGTGACGATCGAATACGAGGATGGCAAACCCAAGCGCGCCGCCTCCATCGTCCTGTCGACCCAGCACGCCAAGGGGCTGAGTTCGGAACAGGTCGCCGAGATCGTCAAACCCTATATCCTGGAAGTCCTGCCCGAGGGCTTCACCGACGAGAACACCGTCTGGCACATCAACCCGACCGGCATCTTCGAGATCGGCGGGCCGGACGGCGACGCCGGCGTGACCGGCCGCAAGATCATCGTCGACACCTACGGCGGCGCGGCGCCCCACGGCGGCGGCGCCTTCTCGGGCAAGGATCCGACCAAGGTGGACCGTTCGGCCGCCTACGCCTGCCGCTACCTGGCCAAGAACGTGGTCGCCGCCGGTCTGGCCGACCGCTGCACCATCCAGATCTCCTACGCCATCGGCGTGGCCAAGCCCCAGTCGATCCACGTCGATCTGCACGGCACCGGCAAGATTTCCGAGACCCTGCTGGAAGAGAAGCTGCTGGGCCTGATCGGCGGGGCGACCCCGCGCGCCATCCGTAGCCATCTGGGGCTGAACAAGCCCATCTACGCCCGCACCGCCGCCTACGGCCATTTCGGCCGCGAGCCGGACGCCGACGGCGGTTTCAGCTGGGAAAAGACCGATCTGGTCGAGCAGTTGAAGGCGCTGGCCTGATCGCTCAGGCGGCCTGATCGTCCAGGGTCAGGCCGCGAACGCCCGTCAGATTGGCGCCCGTAAGGTCCAGCTGACGGGTCTGGGCGCCGTGCAGGGTCGCCCGGCCGAGGTCCGCGCCGGTCATGACGGCCCGGCGCAGATCCGCGCCCGACAGGTCCGCCCCCCTCAGCACCGCCCCGGTCAGGTCCGCCGACAGCAACCGGTCGGCCGCGATCAGCAGGGGACCGAGTTGGGCGCCGCGCAGATCGGCGCCGTTCAGCTTGGCGTTCTTCAGGCGCGCGCCGCGCAGGTCGGCGCGATGGAGGTTGGCCGAACGCAGGTCGGCGTTCTCCAGATGCGCGCCCTGCAGCTGCACCCCCTCCATATCCAGCCCGTAGAAGATCGCGCCCTTGGCCGAGAGGGCGGTCAGGTTCAGGCCGGTGATCGACTTCAGCGGTCGCAGGTCCACGCCGTCGAACACCGAGGGCTGGCCCTCGCTTCCGCCCGTTTCGCACCAGCGGGCGTGTTCGCGCAGCATTTCGGCCGCCGGCATCCGGGCCACGGACTCGCCGACCGTGCTCTTGTCCGTCAGGGCGCCTTCCATATTGGCGCCGTCGGCGCACCACATGGTCATCTTGCAGCCCACCAGAATGGCGTCGCGCATGTCGGCGCCGGACAGATTGGCGCCCGAGAGGTCTGCGCCCGCCAGGTCGGCGCCGCGGAAATCGGCCTGTTTCAGGTTGGCGCGGACCATCTTGCAGTCCTTCATCACCGCGCCGGAGAAGTCGGCCTTGATGGCGATGACGCCCGACATCTTTGAGCGTTGCAGGTTGGCGCCGGCCAGACAGGCGCCCGTCGCCTCGGTCTCCTCGCGCTGGCGCGGCTCGATCACCTTGAAGCCCAGTTTGGCGTCGGCGGCGGCGATGGTGCCCTCGCGCAGGTCGGCCTCGAACAGGTCCGCGCCGGACAGGTCGGCCCCGCGCAGACAGGCGCCGCGCAGGTCGGCGCGACGCAGGCTGGCGTCGGCCAGGACGGCGTCCTGCATGTCCGCGCCGAAGAAGATGGCGTTGTCCAGCTTGGCCCCGGTCAGGTCGCAACCCTCAAGACAGGCGGCGGCGAAGTCGGCGTCGGCCAGGTTGCGCCCCTTCAGGCTCAGAAAGGAGATGTCGAGCCAGGCGAAGACCGCGCGGGCGCCGCCGGGGCGGGCCTGGAACAGACGGTCGTGCCGGGCGCAGACGAGGTCCAGCTCCGCCTGGGTGAGGCGCTTGCGTACAAGGGGGTCAGCAGCCTGGGCCATTCAGCCAGATTAACCGCAACCGGCTTAAGAAAGCCTTGCGCAACAGGTGGTTGTCACTCGGTCAGCAGGCCCTGTTCGCGAAGGGCGTCGGCCAGATCCCCCGCAGAGGTCCAAAGGCGGGTGTAGCCCGCCTCGCCCAGCCGCTTCAGTTCGGTCACCAGATCGGCCTTGGCCGCAGCGACGAACCGACCGTCAAAGCCCACGCCGTCCGTGCTGATCCGCACCATGGGCCGCCCCGTCTCCAACCGGTGCAGGAAGCCCTCGCACAGGGTCGCGCCCTCGTCGCACATCAGGCCGGTCTCGACCGTCAGACCCTTCGCGCGCAGACGTTCGGTGCCGCGCCCGGCGGCGAAGGGCGAGGGGTCCAGACAGGCGATGACGACCCGCTCCACCCCCGCCTCGGTCAGGAAATGGGCGCAGGACTGGCGGCCCGACGACCGGGCGCCGCAGGGCTCCAGCGTGACATAGACGGTCGCGCCTTCGATCTCGGCCCCGGCGGCCGGCACGGCCTGTTCCTCGGCATGGGGACGCCCGCCCGGGGCCGTGGCGGCCTGGGCGATGATCCGACCGTCCTTGACGATGACGCAGCCCACGGCCGGGTTCGGCCAGGTCTCGCCCATGCGGGCGGTGGCCAGATCGATGGCCTGGGCCATGAAGGCGCGGTCGGCGTCGGTCCAGCTCATGCGACGGTCGGCAGCTCTTCGGCGCGGGCGGCGTCGAGATAGCGGGCGGCGGTCGGCTTCAGATCGGCGTCCAGATCGATCTCCAGCGGATTGCCCGTCGGGATCTCCACGCCCACGATCTTGTCGTCCGGCACGGCGAACAGGAGTTTGACGATGGCCCGCAGGGAGTTGCCGTGGGCGGCGATCAGCACGTCCTCGCCCGCCTTCAGGCGCGGGGCGATCTCGGCGTTCCAATAGGGTTCGACCCGCTCCAGCGTGGTCTTCAGGCTTTCGGTGTCCGGGATGGGCTTGTCGGCGTAGCGGGGGTCGGCGTTGAAATCGAATTCGCCGCCCGGCGCCAGCGGGGGCGGCGGCACGTCATAGCTGCGGCGCCAGATCTTGACCTGATCCTCGCCGTGCTTCTCGGCCGTCTCGGCCTTGTTCAGCCCGGTCAGACCGCCGTAGTGGCGCTCGTTCAGGCGCCAGTCCTCGACCACCGGGATATCGGTCAGACCCGCCGACTGCAGGGCCAGGGCGCCGGTGCGCTTTGCGCGCGTCAGGACCGAGGTGAACATGACCGCAGGGGTGAACCCGGCCTCGGCGATCAGTTCGCCGCCGCGACGCGCCTGGGCCTCGCCTTCCGCCGTCAGATCGACATCGACCCAGCCGGTGAAACGGTTTTCAAGGTTCCACTGGCTCTGGCCATGGCGGAGCAGGATCAGGCGCGGCATTCGATCAGTCCTCGGCAAAACAGTCTGTCCGGGTAAGCCGCAGTCATGAGCCGGTCAAGGCTTGCGCGCCTCGCCGTGTTGCAACGCACAGCCCAGCCGACGCGCGCTCGGCTTGTGGCGGCCTGGGGCGGCCGCTAGGCTGTCGCCATGTCCGACCGTCTGTTCTTTCCCCTGGCCTTCGTCGCCATCGCCGTCCTGATCGCCCTGGCGGTGGTCTGGCCCTGACAGGTCGGAGGGCCGACAGGGCGGAACGGCGCGAGCCCCGCCCTGCCCCTCGGATCAGTACAGGATCTTGCGCAGGTTGATCCGGAACACTCGCCCCTGCGGGTCCAGGTAGTCGCGCTGATAATTGACCGGCGTCGCCCCGTCGCTGCTGGTGACGGACGTTCGGTCGTCGAAGATATTCTGCACCCCAAGACCGACACGTGATCCCTTCAGGAAGGGAAAACGTTCGACCCAGGCGGTGCGCTGGGTCAGATCGGCGAAGGCGAACAGGTTGACCGTCGTGCGGTCCGAGAAGTCCAGATCGGCCGAACCCGCGGTGTCGCCCTCGACCGTCGTGCCCGACCGCCAGTTGGCGTTGACGAAGGCGCCGAAGCCGTTCTTGAACAGGCCGGTCTGCACCTGGACCTCGTGACGCGACTGGCCGCCCGAGCCGGAGATGGAATCCCCGTCCAGCAGGTTCAGGGGCGCCAGGCCGTCGCGGATCACCACCTCGTCCTGGACGCGCCAGGTGTGCGTCAGGGAGAAGTTGAACATGCCCTGGCCGGGTTGCATGCCGGGGGCGGCGGAGCCGCGCAGCCGCCCGCCGCCAGGACCGCCCGGCCCGCCCGGCCCGCCGCCCATACGCATCGCCCCCCCGGGGGGCCGGCCGCCAGGGCCGCCCGGCCTCTGCCCCATCATGGCCGGATTGGGCTTGCCGAAGGGCTTGGAGAAGTTGAAGCCCCACTGGACGTCCTGCTGCTCGCGGCTGGCGAAGTTCAGCGGACGGGCGTCGATGGACTGAAGCGTGCCGTCGTCGGCGCGGGTGAACCGCTCCGGCAGGGCGGCTTCGAGGTCGGGGGTGATGGCCGGGAAGCCGGAAATCTCATCCTCGACCTCGGTGCGGGTATAGGCGAGATTCAGGCGCAGGTCGGTGGCCGAAAGCGGTTGCCAGTTGACGCCCAGTTTCAGGATTCGACGGTTCTCCGCCTTCAGGTTCGGATCGCCGCCGGTGATCTGGACGACCTGGACGGTCTGGCCGGTCGAATAGTCGAAGACGGCGGTGTTCGGCGTCGAGATGGTGGGATCGTTCAGTTGCTGGATCGTCGGCGCCTTGTCCTCGTCCGAATAGTTGGCCGACAGGGACAGTCGGGCGACCGGCGACCAGTTCAGACCACCGCCCAGCGTCGAGACGCCGCCGAAGTCCGACAGTTCCTGATAGGCCATGTTAATATTGGCCGACAGATCGCCGATCCTGGGCAGGACGCCGCGATCGACGCTGGAGATCGGAAGATCGAAATTGGCCTGCAGGCTGCCCAGGTCGCGCGACTGGGACCGGTCGGTCGTCACGCCCGAACGGACGCTTTCGGAATCCAGGGACTGATGTTCGCCTCCGACCTTGAAGGTCGTGGTGACGCCACCGGCCGGCAGTTCCCAGGCCGTGCCGTTCAGCACCAGTTCGGCTTCCGCCGACTGGGAGATCGAATTGGCGGTGTCGCGGGCGGACGTCGTCACCGCGCCGGTCAGGTCGCCGAACGGGTTCACGGTCGTGTCGCCCGCCGTGATCGCGGCCTGCAGGGCGGCGGCGCTGACGCCGCGCCCGGTGGTGGTGTCCGTCTCTGTGCGGCTGTATTCGCCCGTGGCGGTCCAGCGCCAGTCGCCGAGGTAGCCGTCGAACACCGTGCCCAGTTCCGCAGCCCGCGTATTGGTCTGGCGCTGCAGGGCGTCCGGCAGACCGACGTAGCGATACAGATCGGCCGCCGCCCCGCCGGGCGACCAGGGATTGCCGGCTGGCAGGCTCAGACTGAAGCCGGGCAGCCCCGAATAGCTGCGGCTGCTGCTGTCCTCCAGGCTGCCGCTCAGGGTCATGCCGACCTTGTCGTTCAGGTCGTGCTTGTAGGTCCCCGCGACCGACGCCTCGGCCGCGCGCGGCAGCAGGGTGCGATAGGCGTTCCGCTCGCCGTTGTCGCCCGCCGAGTCGACCCTGTTCGAGTCGGTGCGGTCGATATTGCGTTCGGTCTCGTACAGGGCGTTGCTGCTCTCGCCGTTGATGTCCAGCGACCAGCGGTCGGCCCCGGCGATCTTGAGAAGGTTGTTCTCGCTGGCCGTCGTCGTCCGGCCGCCCTGGTCCGACCGGCTGACGTTGACCGAGGCGGTCAGCGAGCGGAAGTCGGCCTTCAGCACGATGTTCACGACGCGCTGGTTGGCGCTGTAGCCGTAGGACAGGGCCGTCTCTTCCGGCAGGACGTCGAACCGCTCGATGGCCTCGGGCGGAATGCCGCGGATTTCACGGAAGCCGGAGATGCGACGGCCGTTGACCAGGAAGACCGGGGACCCGCCGCGCGCGCTGCGGGTCTGGGCCTCCAGCAGGGTCACCAGTTCGCCGATATTGGTCGCGCCGAAGGCCTGGATCTGGGCGGCGTCATACGAGACGATCGGTTCCTGTCCGCCCAGGGCCACGCCGCGCTTGGCGGCCGTCACCTCGATGTCGGGCAGGACCGTCGTCACCTCTTCCTGCTGCAAAGGCTGGATATCGGCGGCGCTGGCGGTCGGAGCGAGTGCGAGCAGCATGAGCGCGGTCGGAGTCATGAAAACCGTGTTCCAGAATGTAGATTTCAGGCCCTTTGGGCGTGAAAAACATGGCTGGAAAGCGGCGGAATTCATGACGTTTTGGAAAGCGTTGCATGCACCCCACACAGCCTGAACTTGTGCGACGGAAACGGATCGGCGGCGCGTTCAACAGGGTTGGACTCGGGTCTTGCACGTCCGATGACAGGGCGGGGCGGAACCTTGGTCCCGCCCCCTTCTGATCAGAATTCTTCCCAGCCGTCGTCGTTCGAACCGACCGTCATGTCGCGGCCGTTGGCGACCTTGACCACGCGCTGTTCCGCACGCGGGGCCGGGCGAGGGGACGGGCGGGGCGCAGAGCGCGCGGACGGGGCTGCGGGCGCGGCTGAGACCGGCTTTCCGCCCGAGACCTGGAAGAAGGACACCTGGGCCGACAGTTCGGCGGTCTCCTGGCGCAGGGCGTTGCTGGCCGCCGTCGCCTGTTCGACCATCGCAGCATTCTGCTGAGTGACCTGGTCCATCTGGTTGACGGCGACATTGATCTCGTGAAGGCCGGTCGCCTGCTCCTTGGCGGAGGCGGCGATCTCGACCACCAGATTGCTGATGTCGTTGACCTGGGACGCGATGGCCTGCAGGGCCGAACCGGCCTCGCTGACCAGGCGCACGCCGTTCTCGACCTCGGCGCCCGAACTGTTGATCAGGGTCTTGATCTCCTTGGCGGCCTCGGCCGAGCGCTGGGCCAGGGCCCGCACTTCAGAGGCGACCACCGCGAAGCCGCGTCCGCTCTCGCCGGCCCGCGCCGCCTCGACCCCGGCGTTCAGGGCCAGGAGGTTGGTCTGGAAGGCGATCTCGTCGATCACGCCGACGATCTGGCTGATCTGGCGTGAGCCGTCCTCGATCTTCTGCATGGCCTGGACGGCGTTCATCACGACCGCGCCCGAGGCCTCGGCGCTCTGGCGGGCGCCGCTGGTGACCGTGGCGGCCTGGGTGGCGCCCTCGGCGGTCTTGCGGACCGTGACCGTGATCTCGTCCAGGGCCGCGGCGGTTTCCTCCAGGCTGGCTGCCTGTTGTTCGGTGCGGCGCGACAGGTCGTCGGAGGCCTGGCTGATCTCGCCGGCGCCGGAGTCGATGCCGCGGACCGAGCCGAGCACGCCAGTGACCGTCTCTTCCAGACGGGAGATCGAACGGTTGAAATCGGTTTTCAGGACCTCGCTGCGCGCCGGGAAGGGCGCGTCGATGCGATAGACCAGATCGCCGTCCGCCAGGGCGGACAGCCCCTTGCCCAGGCTTTCGATCACGACCGCATTCTCGGCCGCTTCCTGCGCGGCGGCGGCTTCGCGGCGCCGACGCTCGACTTCCGACTCGTCGCGCATGGTTTCCGTTTCGAGCTCCAGCGCCTTGGCGCGCAGGCTGTTGTCGCGGAAGATCTGCATGGCCTGGGCCATGGCGCCGACCTCGTCCTTGCGGTCGGTGTCGGGGATGGCGACGTCCAGCTTGCCGTTGGCCATGACCGACATGGCGCCGGTCATGCGGCGGACGGGCGCGACCATCAGGATGGACAGTTGCACGCCCAGGAAGACGGCGGCGGCGACCAGGATCAGCCCTCCGACCGCCAGGGCGATGAAGGAGGCGGTGATCGCCGACGCCTGTTCGGCGTCGCGCACGTTCATCCGCTCGATCTCCATATCGCGGATTTCGGTGACGGCCTTGGTGATGTGGGTGACCCGCACCCGATCGCCGGAATCGATCACCACGCGGCGCGCGGCCTCGATACGCGAAGGGTCCAGCGCCGCCTCAGTCAGCGGCGTGCCGAACTCGGTGCGCCATGCGGCCGCGTCGGTCTTGGCCTTCTCAACCAGCGCCTGCTCTTCCGGCGTCAGGTTGGCGGCGCCCAGAGCGGCGACCGAGGCTTCGAACTGTTCCCAGCCCTTGCGGTAGACTTCGAGATAGTCGGCGTTTCCGGTCAACAGCACGCCGCGCATCTGTGAGTTCAGGCGAATGACGCCCTTCTCGGCCACATGGGTGTGGTCGATGATCGACTTGCTCTCGGCGTTCAGTTCGGCCGCGGTCTTCATCTCCGACAGCTGGAAAAAGACAGCCCCGATCATGGCGGCCGCTACGGTCAGCAGAAGGGCGAAGGCGATCGCCAGTTTCCGCTGCATCGGGATGTTCTTCGGGTTCATGCGATCATCTCGGCGGCTTTGGGGCGCAAGCCCGGAACGGCGGACCGTTTCGGGCGGATTTCAGGTCTAGAAGGCGGTTTGGACGCGGACGGTGGCGGTGTTGCCGCTGTCGTCGCCGACGAAGGTCCCGGTGCGGTTATCGACCGACCAGGCGCTCCAGTGGGTGGAGACGCGGGTGTTGTTCGTCGGATACCAGTTGACGCCCAACAGCCAGGTGTCGGCTTCCCCCCCGGTCGGGTTGTCGCTGTAGTCGGCGGTGTCATAGCGGCCGACGATTTCGACCGCGCCGTAACCATCGACGCCCAGCGGCTTCAGCACCTTGGGACGCGCCCAGGTGCCGGTACGGGGCGAAAGGGGCGGCTTCTCGCCGGTGATGAAGAAGCCCGCCGAAATGCTATAGCCGTCCTGGTCGAAGTCCCGCGCGGCGGTCTCCAGCACACGCCGGCCGCCTTCGGCCATCAGCCAGCCCGAGCGATGCACCCCGCCCAGCTCAAGCCCCAGGCCCTTGCTGCCCTTCGGATCGGCATAGGTTCCCGCCGAGAGACGCAGATTGTCGTTGCCGCGCGACGAGACCACCAGGCTGCGCGAACCCACCGATGCATTGGGCGTCAGATCCTCGATAAAGCCCCAGCCGCCGATGTGCAGGAAGCCGTCGTCGGTCTTGAAGGGCGACCAGTGGGTGCGGCCCATCAGGGTGACGGAGTCATTCGTCGTGCCGCTGCTGATCGCGTCGCCGGTCAATGACAACGAGGCGTGCCAGACGCTGCCGATCAGCTTGGAGGTCACGCCGACGCCGTAGGAGCCGCGCTCCGGCCCCACCGTCGAGATCGCCATGCTGCGCTCCAGGAACGGAACCACATCCTCGGCCGTGCCGCATTCGAAACAGCGGTCGTTCAGACGTTGGCCGACGGACACCTCGAGATCGCGGCCGCCCACTTTGCGGCTATAGGCGATGAAGGCGTTGGCGACGCTCATCGCGTTGTCGGCGATGTCGCCTTCGATCCAGTAGCTGAAGCCCCCGGGGGTCTTGCCCTGGGCGCCCAGGCGCAGGCCGCGCAGTTCGGTGGTGGTCAGGTTGCGGCCGTCGAAGTCCGAACCGAAGGTGTTGGACAGGTCGGCCGTGACGCGGATGCGCGGCTTGAAGGTGAAGCCGCCGTCCGGGCTGCGCAGTTCGGGAAGGCCGCTCGACCAGTCGACGCTGGAGGGCGCGCTGGCGGCCTGGACGACCGGGCGCGGCGCGGCGGCGGCGACCGGCGCCGGCGTTCCCGCGGCAGCGGGCGCGGCGGCGGCCGTCTGAGCCTGGACCTGCGACTGGGCCTCAAGTTGTTCGAGGCGCGCGGACAGGGCCTGCACCTGGGCGCGCAGGGCGGCGATTTCTTCCGCCGTCGGCGTTGACGACTGGGCGAAGGCGGAGGTGGCGAGCGCGGCGAGGCCGACACCCGCTGCGAGGGAGCGGTGAATAATCATGAATAACGCTCATAGGGTGCGACTGTTAAGGAAGGCCCAAATGGCTATAAGCAGAAATGCGTATCAGCGTTGGGCAAGGCGCCGGATGCAGTACAGGCGCCGCGCTTTCGCGACGGCGCCTGTACAGGAAGGAACTCAGTCGGCGGTGACCAGCTCTTTGTCACCGGGGCCGGCCGCCGGATCGGGCTGGGCCGCGATCGGCTGCGACGGACCGTTCAAGGCCGCGTGCAAGGCGTCCCGGTCCAGTTCGCCCTCCCATCGGGCGACGACGATGGTGGCCACGGCGTTGCCGATGAAGTTGGTCAGGGCCCGGCACTCGCTCATGAACCGGTCGATGCCCAGGATCAGCGCCATGCCCGCGACCGGAACGGTAGGAACCACCGACAGGGTCGCCGCCAGGGTGATGAAGCCCGCGCCGGTGATGCCGGCCGCCCCCTTGGAGGACAGCATGGCGACCAGCAGAAGCAGGATCTGTTGCTGCAAGGTCAGCTCGATGTTCAGGGCCTGGGCGATGAACAGGGCCGCCATGGTCATGTAGATGTTGGTGCCGTCCAGATTGAACGAATAGCCGGTCGGGACGACCAGGCCGACGACCGACTTGGAGGCGCCGGCGCGTTCCATCTTGCTGAGCAACGACGGCAGGGCGGCTTCCGACGAGGAGGTGCCCAGGACCAGCAGCAGTTCCTCCTTCAGATAGCGGATCAGCTTCAGGATGTTGAAGCCGTTGGCCCAGGCGACCAGGCCCAGGATGCCGACCACGAAGATGATGGCGGTGAGGTAGAAGGTGGCGACCAGCGCGGCCAGATTGGCGATGGAGCCGATCCCATATTTGCCGATGGTGAAGGCGAAGGCGCCGAAGGCCCCGATGGGCGCGGCCTTCATCAGGATGGCCACCAGCTTGAAGAAGGCGTGGCTGATCGATTCCAGGAAGCTCAGCACCGGCTTGCCCACATCGCCGACCAGGGCCAGGGCCAGGCCGAACAGCACCGAGACGAACAGGACCTGAAGGATATTGCCCTCGGAGAAGGCGGAAACCATCGTGTCCGGGATGATGCCCATCAGGAAGCCGGTGATGGTCGTCTCATGCGCCTGTTCCGAATATTTGGCGACGGCGCCGACATCCAAGGTGGCCGGATCGATGTTCAGGCCGCGTCCCGGCTGGACCAGGTTGGCGATGATCAGGCCGACGATCAGGGCCAGGGTCGAGAAGGTCAGGAAATAGGCGAAGGCCTTGGCCGCCACGCGCCCCACGCGGCCGAGGTCGCTCATGCCGGCGATGCCGGTGACGATGGTCAGGAAGATGACCGGGGCGATGATCATCTTCACCAGCTTGATGAAGGCGTCGCCCAGCGGCTTGAGGCTTTCGCCGAAGCTGGGCCAGAAATGGCCGATGATCGCGCCGGCCACGATGGCGGTCAGAACCTGGAAATACAGATGCCGGTAAAAGGGCCGACGCACGGCCGGTTCTGCGGTGGAGGGAAGCGCGATCACGGAAGGCTCCTGTCACTGCGGGACCATCCCGCGGTTTCCTCGACGGGCCCCACGTCTGCGGCGAGGCTCCGAGGTCCAGTGTCCGGCAGGGTGAAGCCGCTTCCAAACCCCTTCGAAAGACAGTCTAGAAGGCTGTTTTTTCAGCATAATATTCCCACGATACGTCGAGAGCCGGGATCGACAGTGCGGCTGGACGCACAAGGTGATGGCCTAGTCGTGCGAAATGTCGCACAGATAGGCGTATGACTCGTTCATCGCCGCCCCTGACTATCGAAGGACTTTCGAGTATCGCTCGACAGCCCTGGATTCTGCTGACGCTTGGCTGGCTGGCGGCGAGCGCCGTGCTGGCGGGCGTCGCGGGCGAGGCCGCGCGGCGCGATGCGACCGGCGAACTGGAACGCCAGGCGACGGCCGGCGCCGCCCTGCACGCTGCCGTGCTGCGCAGCGAACTGGACAAGCAGCGCGCCATCCCCATCGTCCTGGCCGGCGATCCCGATGTGGCCGCCCTGCTGACCACGCCCAGCGCCCAGGCCGTGAACGGGGTGGACCGCAAGCTGGAGCGGCTGGCGTCCCAGACCCGCGCCGCCGTCATCTATGTGCTGGACGCGCGGGGCCTGACCCTGGCGTCCAGCAACTGGCGGGCCTCGACCAGTTTCGTCGGTTCGCGCTACGAGTTCCGGCCCTATTTCATCAATGCGATGCGCGACGCCGAAGGCGAGTTCTACGCCCTGGGCACCCGCAGCGGCCGACCCGGCCTCTATCTGTCGCGCCGTGTGGACTCAGCGGACGGCGCGCCCCTGGGCGTGGTTGTGCTGAAGGTCGAGTTCGACGACCTGGAGGCCGAATGGCGCGGCTCGGGCGAACCCGCCTGGGTGGCGGATCCCGGCGGCGTCGTCCTGGTCACCAGCATCCCGGAATGGCGCTTCCGCACGACCGAACCGATGGACGAGCGACGGCGTCGCCTCAGCCTGACCGACCTCACCCTCCACCCCGGCGCCCTGTCCCCCCTGCCCTTCCGGACGCCGAACGGCGACCGGCCCCGGCTGGTGCGGACGGCCGTCGGCGACGGCCGTCCGCAGACATGGGTGCATTCGGAGACGGATACGGCCGCGCCCGGCTGGACCCTGCATCTGCTGACGCCCGAACGGGGGGTGATCGGGGCGGCGGTGGCGGGCGCGCGCGGCCTGGCCCTGTTGATCACCAGCCTTCTGGCCCTGGGCGTGGCCGTGCTGCTGCGCCGGCGTCATCTGGCCCGCGCCAAGGCTCAGGCGGAGGAAGAAGGCCGGCTGGAGCTGGAGCGCCGCATCCACGAACGCACGCGCGAACTGCACGACGCCAATCTGGCCCTGAACCGCCAGATCGAGGAGCGCCGCCGCGCCGAGGCCGCGCGGGAGCTGCTGCGCGACGAACTGGTGCAGGCCAGCAAACTGGCCGCCCTGGGCCAGATCGTCGCCAGCGTGGCGCACGAGATCAACCAACCCGTCGCCGCCATCCGGACCTATGCAGAGACCGCGAAACTGTTGCTGAGCCGCGACCAGCCCGACAAGGTCGGAGACGTGCTTCAGCGCATCGGCGGTCTGACCAAACGGATCGGCGCCATCACCCAGGATCTGCGGCTGTTCTCACGCAAGGCCACGCCGACCATCGACGCCATCCGGCTGGAGGACGCCATCCAGGGCGGGCTGGAACTGACGCGCGGGCGGGTGGAGGAACGCGGGGTCAGACTGGAGCGGATCGGCGACGGCGACGTGCAGGTCCGCGCCCACCAGTTCCGTCTGGAACAGGTCATCGTCAATCTGATCAAGAACGCCGCCGAGGCGATGGAAGGCCAGACCGACGCCCGCCTGACCCTGGCCGTGGCGCGCGACGGCGAGCGGGTGCGGCTGATCTTCGCCGACAACGGGCCCGGCGTGGCGCCCGATGTGGCGCGCCAGCTGTTCACGCCCTTCGTCACCACCCGCGCCAACGGCCTGGGCCTGGGGCTGGTCATCTGCCGCGACATCGTCGCCAGTTTCGGGGGCGAGCTGGATCTGGTCCCCGCCGAACGGGGCGCGACCTTCGTCGCCGTCCTGAAGGCCGCCTGATGCGCCCGCCCCTGCCGCAGACCGTCGCCCTGATTGAGGACGACGCCGACTTTCGCCAGGCCCTGGTCGAACGCCTGACGCTTGAAGGACTGGAGGTGCGCGCCTTCACGGCGGCCGAGCCCGCCCTGAAGGCGCTGGACGCAGACTTCCCGGGCGTGGTCGTGACCGACCTGAGGATGCCGGGCATGGACGGCCGCCAGTTGCTGACGCGGCTGCAGGCCCTGGACACGAGTCTGCCGGTCATCATGATCACCGGCCACGGCGACATCGCCGACGCCGTGGCCGCCATGCACGACGGCGCCTATGATTTCGTCGCCAAGCCCTTTCCGTTCGAGCGGCTGCAGGACAGCCTGAACCGGGCGCTGGAGAAGCGCAGTCTGGTGCTGGAGAACCGCCGCCTGGTCGCCATGGCCGCCGAAGGCGGGCACGAACTGCCGCTGGCCGGATCGTCGCGCGCCATCACGGCGCTGCGGGCCACCATCGCCCAGATCGCCGACGCCCGAATGGACGTGCTGATCGAAGGCGAGACCGGGGTCGGCAAGGAGGCGGTCGCGCGCGCCCTGCACAACGGGGGCCGGCGCCGGCTGGCGCCCTTCGTCGCCGTCAACTGCGGCGCCCTGCCCGACGGCCTGATCGAGAGCGAACTGTTCGGGCATGAACTGGGCGCCTTCGCCGGGGCCATGCGGCGACGGGTGGGACATGTGGAGCGCGCCCACAACGGCTCGCTGTTTCTCGACGAGGTCGAGAGCATGCCCCTGGCGGTCCAGGTCAAGATGCTGCGGGTGCTGGAGGAGCGGGAGATCCATCCGATCGGCGCCAACGAGCCCCGGGTGCTGGACCTGCGCATCCTCGCCTCGGCCAAGATCGACCTCAGCGAGGCGGCGCGGCGCGGCGATTTCCGCGAAGATCTCTATTATCGCCTGAACGTGGTGCGGCTGCGCGTGCCGCCGCTGCGTGAGCGGCGCGAGGACATCCCCCTGCTGTTCGCCCATTTCCTGCGTCGCGCCGCAGACCGCCACGGCGTCGAGCCGCCGAGCGTGACCGACGGCGTCCGCCGCCGTCTGCTGGAAGAGGACTGGCCCGGCAATATCCGCGAACTGGCCCATTTCGCCGAACGCGTCGTCCTGGGCCTGGACGAGGGGTCCGGCGGCGCCGAGGCCGATCTGAGCCTGCCGGACCGGATGCATCGTTTCGAGGGCGAACTGCTGCGCGGCGCGCTGCAGACCCATAGGGGCGACATCGTCTCGGTGCTGGAAGAGATGCGGATTCCGCGCAAGACCCTGTACGACAAGCTGCAGCGCCACGGACTGAAACCCGCCGACTTCCGCGCCTGACCCTCAAGCGGCGCCCCCTCAAGCAGCCCCCCTCAAGCAGCGACGGGGTTTTCCCGCCGTTCAGCCGCAGCCAGGGCCGCCGCCACGCCGTCGAGCAGACCGACCAGGGTGATCGGCTTGGACAGGTGGCCGTCTGCGCCTGCAACCCGTCCCGCTTCCACATGGTCGGGCAGGGCGTTGGCGGTCAGCATGATGATCGGCGTGCGCACGCGGTTCTCCCCGGTCTCCAGGGCGCGAATGGCGGCGGTGGCCGTCAGGCCGTCCATCACCGGCATCTGCATGTCCATCAGCACCATGTCGAAGCCGCCCTTTCGGAAGGCCTCCACGGCCTGCCGCCCGTCCTCGACCGCCACCAGTTCGGTCGGCATGTCGGCCAGCATGATCTCGACGACCTTGCGGTTCGCCGGATGATCGTCGGCCAGCAGGATCCGCGCAGGGAAGGCGCGCGCGTCGGTCTCGCCGGCGTCGCCCGGGCCGAAGGGCGCGGATGGCGACTGGACGCCCCCCACCCTGGTCAGTGGGATTTCGAACCAGAAGTCGGCGCCCTCGTCCGGCCGGCCGTCGCAATCCAGCACGCCGCCCATCAGCGCGACCAGGTCTCGCGAAATGGCCAGGCCCAGGCCCGTGCCGCCGAACCGGCGGGTAATGGAGCCGTCGGCCTGCTGGAAGCGATTGAAGATCCGCCCCTTCTGGCCCGCATCAAAGCCGCAGCCGGTGTCGCTCACCGTGAACCGGACCCGATCTTCATCCACCGCGACGGCGGCGACGACGACGGATCCCGTTTCCGTGAACTTCAAGGCGTTGGAGATCAGGTTCGACAGGACCTGGCGCACCCGGACCACGTCGCCCTCGACGGCGCCTTCGATGGTCGGCTCGACCTCAACCCGCAGGGCGACGCCCTTTTCATCGGCGCGCGGCCGGTAGAGGGCCGCCGCGCCGCGCACCGTGTCGCCCAGATCAAAGACCGACCGTTCCAGAACGATCTGGCCCGCCTCGATCTTGGACGTGTCCAGAATGTCGGACAGCAGCCGTTCCAGGGTCACGGCCGAGGACCGGATCACTTCGACCATCTCGCGTTCACGCGGCTCCAGCCCGGCGCGCGACAAGGCGTCGGCCATGGCCACGACCCCGTTCAGGGGCGTGCGGATCTCGTGGCTCATATTCGCCAGGAATTCCGACTTGGACCGGCTGGCTTCTTCCGCGCGGCGACGGGCGATGCGCAGATCCCGGGCCTGGCTTCCCATCCACAACAGGGCGGCCAAGGCCGACAGGATGAAGATTGCGGCGATGGTCAGGATCAAGCCCTGCAATCTTTTGTTCGAGCGCGCGGTCTCCAACTGGGCGCGACGTTCGGTCAGCTTGTGCTGCATGTCGCCGGTGACCTGGCGGATCCCTCCGCTGAAGACGCGGGCTTCGGCGACGCGCTCGGCGCTGTTGTAGGCGCGAAGCTTGACGTAGGCTTCCGCAGCCCGGCCCTCGGCGAACAGGATCTCGGCCTCGACATGCGCCACCTCCAGCCGCGCTTCCTCTCGGTAGCGGTCTACGGTGATGCGACGGCGGATTTGCGCAAGGTCGCGCCGCGCGGACTCGATCTGTCCGGTCTGGGCGCGGGCGATGGCGCGAGCCGGCAGCAATTGCGTCGACAGGAAGGAGGCGTCCCCCAGGTTCTCGCCATAGGGCGCCAGACATCGCAGCACGTCCTGCGGCGCCTCTGCGGCCTGGGCCACCATGGCGCACAGGCGGGCGTCATAGACCCCCAGGCTGGGCAGGCCTGCGCGCAGCGTCAGCCGGTGATGAACCTGATACAGGCGTTTCGCCTGTTCGACATCGCCCAATTGGGTCGATAGCCGGGCCAGATTGTAGACGGCGTCGAAGTCCGGCCGGGGATAGTCCGGATTGGCCAAGTCGATCTCGAACCGCCCGAAGGCGGCGGTGGCCCCATCAATGTCGTTCAGCCTCATCAGGCCGATGCCGGTCATTTCCCACAGGCCCGCCTGCGCAATCCGAGCATAGGCGTCGCCCTCGGGGATCAAGGCGTCGGCGTCGGTCAGCAGCTTCAGCCCCTCACCGATCTGATCGCGATCCATCAGGGCCAGCGCCCACAGTCGGGTGGCGTGCGTGCGCGCGAACCAGTCGGGCTCCATCGACGCGAGCCGGCGCATCTCGTCGGCGGCGGCCGTCTCGCCCTCGTCGTACCGCAGGGCCAGGGCGTTCAGCCGGGCGATCTGGATATAGCGGTGGGAGCCCTGGTGACGCGCGCCTTCCATGAGCCGGTCGTTCCAGATCCTGGCCGTGTCGAACTCGCCCTGGTTCAGAAATATCCAGGCGACATGATAGAGGCGTTGCAGACCTTCGCGGTCGTTACGGCGTATCGCCTCGCGGCCGAACGCCTCAAGCGCCCTGAAATCCGTCGTCCCGGCCCTCCGTTCGACAGCCTCTGCCAGTTGAAGGGGCGTCCGCGATTGCGCCGCAGGCTGAGCTGAGACGTCATGTACGAAAAACGCCGACAGGACGAGGGCGAGGGCAAAGGCTGCGGCTTTTATAGGCATACGGCTTCCGATCTGATCGGAAGCTGCCATGTTTTGGTTGAATAAGGTTTATCGACCCGGTGCGGGTTGCACCTCACCTGACCTTTGTCGGAACTGCGCGTTGACCACCCCCGGGCTTTCGGCTATAGGCCCGCCCTCTTGAGATTTCCGCGCCGTGGACGTGTGCTCCGCGGCGTTTTCCGTTCGAAGGTTTGAAATGGCTAACAACCCCGGCGCCCGCAAGGCGATCCGCAAGATCGAAGCGCGGACCGAAGTGAACAAGGCGCGCCGCTCGCGCGTCCGCACCTATCTGCGCAAGTTCCAAGAAGCTCTGGCCGGCGGCGACGCCACGGCCGCCAAGACCGCCTTCGTGGAAGCCCAATCCGAGCTGATGCGCGCCGTCTCCAAGGGCGTCGTTCACAAGAACACCGGCTCGCGCAAGGTGTCGCGTCTGGCCGCCCAGCTGAAGAAGCTGTCGGCCGCCTAAATCCTTTATGGATTTCCCGGATACGGAACGGCTGTCGCTGTTCCGTTACGGGATTTTGCAGACTTTTCAACGGCGAAGGGGCATATGCTCCTTCGCCGTTTTGCGTTTGGCCGTTAACCCTCTCTACGCAGGAATACGGACTTCGGGGCGCCTGGAAGGCGAATTTCTCAAGCAGGATTAGCGTTTGACGGAGTCAAACAATTTAACTGCGAATCGACCAACGAATCAGCGTTGACCCAACCGGCTCGCAGCGTAAGTTTTGGCCTCTAACGCACTTCCATCCCAACACGGATGAAGACGGCGCGGGACGATAGTTTCGCGTTGGCGGGAGATGTCTGTCCAGGAGCTCGGCCCCGCCCGAAAAGCATCGCTTTTCGGGGCAGGAGAAGTCGTCCCTGAACCGTCGCCCTGAAGTGCCGAAGGTCGGAATGGTTTTTTGAAGCGGGTGGCGAAAAAATGGTTGGGGGTGCGACGGCGATGGCAGGCGGCGTGAACGGATCGAACATGACGGATCCGGATCGCATCTGGAATGAGGCCTCGGTGCGCCTGCGCGCCGAGATCGGCGACGGCCCCTTCTCGTCCTACATCGCCCCTTCCGCCGTTCGCGTGGATTCCTCCGGCCAGCTGATCCTGGTCACGCCCACCGCCTATGCCCGAGACTGGGTCCGCAAGAACGCCCTGCGTCGCATGAACGAGCTGTGGCTGGGCCTGGACGGCCTGAACCGCCGCCTGGACGTGCGCTGCCGCGCCGAGGTGGGCTCGGCCCCTCCGGCCTCGGCCGTGATCGCGGGCAATGTCCTGGACGCCACACCGCGTCTGGCGGCCTTCGCCAGCCCGACCGTGCCCCCCATCGCCGACGGCGCCCGCGCCGTGCGCGCCGCCGGCCTTCAGGACCGCCTGACCTTCGACAGCTTCGTGGAGGGCCAGGGCAACGCCTTCGCCCTGGCCATCGCCAAACAGGTGGCCAGCTGGGCCGACGGCCACTTCAACCCGGTCTTCTTCTGCGGCCCCTACGGCTACGGCAAGACCCACCTGCTGAACGCCATCGCCTGGGAGGCCCAGCGTCTGCGGCCCGAGGCCAAGGTGGTCTATCTGACCGCCGAACGCTTCCTGTCGACCTTCGTCAAGGCGATGCAGGACCGATCGACCGCCGCCTTCAAGGAAAGCCTGCGCTCGGCCGACATGCTGCTGCTGGACGACGTCCAGTTCGTCGGCGGCAAGACCTCGACCCAGGAAGAACTGCTGTCGACCCTGACCGCCCTGATCGAGGACGGCAAACGGATCGTCTTCTCGGCCGACCGCGCGCCCATGGCCCTGACCGAGGTCGAGCCGCGCCTGCGCAGCCACCTGGCCGCCGGCCTGACCTGCCCGGTCGAGGCGGGCGACCGCGAGCTGAAGATCGCCGTGGCCCAGAACCGTCTGAAGGCCCTGTCGGCCCTGGGCGTCGTCCAGGGCGAGGCCGCGCCCGAGGTGCTGGCCCAGCTGGTGGATCGCACGCCGGGCTCGATGCGCGAGCTTGAGGGCGCCGTGAACACCCTGGCCGCCGCCGCCGGTTCGCGTCTGGCGACCGTCTCGGTGGACGAGGCCTCGATCCTGCTGGGCGCCGCCCTGCGCGGCGGCCCCGAGCGCCGCATCACCGTGGACGAGATCCAGAAGACGGTGGCCGACCACTTCAACCTGAAACAGGCCGACCTGCTGAGCGAGCGCCGCACCCGTTCGGTGGCCCGCCCGCGCCAGATGGCCATGTATCTGTGCAAGCAGCACACGACCCGCTCCTATCCCGACATCGGCCGTCGCTTCGGCGGTCGCGATCACACCACCGTCCTGCACGGCGTGCGCAAGATCGAGGAGCTGATGGCCCAGGACGACCAGATCGCCCGCGACGTCGAGGCCCTGACCCGCAAGCTGCGGGGCTGAACAATCTCCCTCCCCCATGAAGGGGGCGGGAGAAACAGAAATCTGTGAACGGCTTCCGTCGCCTTCCTTGCTCCTTGCGCCCAATCCGCTAGTGTCCAAGGCCCTCTATCGCGGCGCTCCAGCCTGAGTCGCCGCATCCGGGCGAGACGACATGCAACTGACCATCGAACGATCCGCGCTCCTGAAGGCCCTGGGCCATGTGCAGAGCGTCGTCGAACGCCGAAATACCATCCCGATCCTGTCCAACGTCCTGCTCAGCGCAGGCCGAGACCGGCTGGCCTTTGCAGCCACCGACCTGGACATGGAGATGGTGGACGAGGCCGAGGCGACGGTGAACGTCGAGGGCCAGATCACCGCCCCCGCCCACACCCTGTACGAAATCGTGCGCAAGCTGCCGGAAGGCGCCGAGGTGTCGCTGCTCTATTCGGGCGACGATCCCAGGCTGGTGGTCTCGGCCGGGCGGTCGCGCTTCAACCTGCCGGTCCTGCCGGCGGGCGACTTCCCCATCATGTCCACTGACAGCGCCGGCGCCTCCTACGTCATGCCCAAGGAAGACCTGGCGCGGCTGATCGACAAGACCCGGTTCGCCGTCTCGACCGAAGAGACCCGCTATTATCTGAACGGCCTGTATCTGCACACGGTGGCCGAGGCCGGCGTCGCCCTGCTGCGCGCCGTGGCCACCGACGGCCACCGCCTGGCCCTGGCCGAGACCCCGGCGCCCGAGGGCGCGGCCGGCGGCCCCGGCGTCATCGTGCCGCGCAAGACGGTGGATCAGGTCCGCCGCCTGCTGGACGACGCCGCCGGCCCGGTCGAGATCACCGTCTCGGCCCAGAAGATCCGCTTCCAGATGGGTGAGGCGTCCCTGACCTCCAAGGTCATCGACGGCGCCTTCCCCGACTATCTGCGCGTCATTCCCAAGGGCAATGACAAACAGGCCGACATCGACAACGCCCTGTTCGCCAAGGCCGTGGACCGGGTCGCCACCATCTCGGCCGAGAAGAGCCGTTCGGTGAAACTGGCCTTCGACAACGACCGGGTGAAGCTGACCGTCCGCAACATGGAAGCCGGCCAGGCCGAGGAAGAGGTCGAAATCGGCTATTCCGACGAGCCGTTCGAGATCGGCTTCAACGCCCGTTACCTGCTGGACGTCGCCGGCCAGATCACCGGCGAAAACGCCGCCTTCCGCTTCGCCGACCCGGCCTCGCCGACCCTGGTGCTCGATCCGGGCGATCCCGGCGTGCAGTATGTGCTGATGCCGCTGCGGGTGTGATCGAGTGGCGAGTGGCGAGTGATGAGTGGCGAGCACACCTCGCCCTGCTTTCCTCGCCACTCGCCACTCGCCACTCGTCACTTCCTTGATCACCTCCCTCACCCTCACCGACTTCCGCTCCTATGCGGGCGCACGGCTGGAGCTCGCCTCCGGCCCGGTGGTGCTTCACGGCCCGAACGGGGCGGGAAAGACCAATCTGCTGGAGGCCGTCAGCCTGCTGACCCCCGGCAAGGGGCTGCGGGGCGCGACCGCCGCCGAGATGGGCCGGCGCGAGCCCGGCGAGGCGGTGGGCCGCGCCTGGGCCGTCATGGTGGAACTGGACGACGAGACGCGGCTGGGCACCGGCGTCCAGACGGCGGGCGCGGCGCGGCGCATCGTCCGCATCGACGGCGAGACGGCCCAGCCGGGTCGGCTGCTGGACTATCTGCGACCCGTCTGGGCCACGCCCGAGCAGGACCGACTGTTCTCCGACGCCCGGGCCGAGCGGCTGAAATTCTTCGACCGGCTGGTGTTCGCCGCCGATCCCGACCACGCCGCCGCCGTCTCCGCCTACGAGAAAGCCCTGCGCGAACGCTTGCGGCTGCTGAACGACGCACAGGACGGGCGCGAGGCCGACCCGGTCTGGCTGGACGCCCTGGAGGCCCGGCTGGGCGAGGCCGGCGCCCGCGCGGCCCTGGCCCGCGTCGCCGCCCTGCACGCGCTCCAGGCCGCTATCGACGCCCGCCGCGACCGCCCCTTCCCCCAGGCCGACCTGGGGCTGGACGGTCCCGCCGAACAGATGGCCGAGGATGGGGCCGAAGAAGACGAGATCGCCGCCGCGATCCGCGAGGGCCTGGCCCGCGCCCGCGCCCGCGACGGCGCCGCCGGCCGCTCCCTGTTCGGCCCGCATCGCACCGACCTGACCGCCCTTCACCGCGAGAAGAACCGCCCCGCCGCCGAGGGCTCGTCCGGAGAACAGAAGGCCCTGGTCCTGAACCTGATCCTGGCCCAGATCAGCCGCCTGTCACACCAGTCGGCCCGCCCCGTCCTGCTGCTGGATGAGGCCCCCGCCCACCTGGACGAAGCCCGCCGCGCCGCCCTGTTCGACGAGATCGTCGCCCTGGACCTGCAAGCCTTCATGACCGGCACCGAACGCAGCCTGTTCGCCGGCCTGGACGGCCGCGCGCAGTTCGTGCGCGTCGCCGGTGGAGCGCTGGAGAGCGACTAGGATTCCGGCACGGAATTCCTCGCTTTTTCGTCGGAAATTCCTATATGTTGCGGGCTTCGATGCGGTGCGATCCCGTCGTCGATTCGAGCGCCCGACGCGGCGCTCAATCCCCGTCCCGGTCGGGACTTCAGAGCTACAGATTTCATGACCGATCCGATTGCCGAAATGCCCGAATACGGCGCCGATTCCATCAAGGTTCTCAAAGGCCTGGACGCGGTGCGCAAACGTCCCGGCATGTATATCGGCGACACGGACGACGGCTCCGGCCTGCACCACATGGTCTATGAGGTGGTGGACAACGCCATCGACGAGGCCCTGGCCGGCCACGCCGACCTGGTTCAGGTCATCCTGAACGCCGACGGATCGGTCACCGTGACCGACAATGGCCGAGGCATTCCCACCGGCATCCACGAAGGCGAAGGCGTTTCGGCGGCCGAGGTCATCATGACCCAGCTGCACGCCGGCGGTAAGTTCGACCAGAACTCCTACAAGGTCTCGGGCGGTCTGCACGGCGTGGGCGTGTCGGTGGTCAACGCCCTGTCCGACTGGCTGGAGCTGAAGATCTATCGCGACGGCAAGGCGCACCAGATGCGGTTCGAGCGCGGCGACACGGTCAAGTCGCTGGTGATCACCGGCGACGCCCCGATCCGCGAGGACACCGGCAAGCCGCTGAGCGGCACCGAAGTCACCTTCTATCCGTCGGTCACGACCTTCAGCCACATCGACTTCGATCTGAAGACGCTGGAACACCGGCTGCGGGAACTGGCCTTCCTGAACTCGGGCGTGGTCATCAAACTGGCCGACCAGCGCAGCGCCGAGCCGACCGAAACCATCCTGCACTACGAGGGCGGGGTCGAGGCCTTCGTGCGCCACCTGGACAAGTCCAAGGCGCCGATCCTGAAGGACGTCATCGTCATTCGCGGCAAGAAGGAAGGGATCGAGCTGGATCTCGCCCTGTGGTGGAACGACTCCTATCACGAGACCATGCTGTGCTTCACCAACAACATCCCCCAGCGGGATGGAGGCACCCACCTGTCGGCCTTCCGCGCCAGCCTGACGCGCGTCATGGGCGGCTATATCGAGAGCTCGGGCGCCGGCAAGAAGGAGAAGGTCTCCGTCACCGGCGAAGACGCCCGCGAAGGCCTGACCTGCGTCCTGTCGGTCAAGGTGCCGGATCCCAAGTTCAGCAGCCAGACCAAGGACAAGCTGGTCTCGTCGGAAGTGCGCCCGGCCGTCGAGGCCCTGTGCTCCGAGGGGCTGGCCCAATGGTTCGAGGAACACCCGGTCGAGGCCAAACAGGTCGTCGCCAAGATCATCGAGGCGGCGTCCGCGCGTGAAGCCGCGCGCAAGGCCCGCGATCTGACGCGCCGCAAGTCGGCGCTGGAGATCAGCAGCCTGCCGGGCAAGCTGGCCGACTGCCAGGAGCGGGATCCCGCCAAGTCCGAACTGTTCATCGTCGAGGGCGATTCCGCCGGCGGCTCGGCCAAACAGGCGCGCAACCGCGAGAACCAGGCCGTCCTGCCGCTGCGCGGCAAGATCCTGAACGTCGAGCGGGCGCGCTTCGACCGGATGTTGTCGTCGGACCTGATCGGCACCCTGATCCTGGCCCTGGGCACCGGCATCGGCCGCGACGACTTCAACGCCGACAAGCTGCGCTATCACAAGATCATTCTGATGGCGGACGCCGACGTCGACGGCGCCCACATCCGCACCCTGCTGCTGACCTTCTTCTATCGGCAGATGCCGGAGCTGATCACGCGCGGCCACGTCTATATCGCCCAGCCGCCCCTCTATAAGGTCTCCAAGGGCAAGCAGTCTCGCTACCTGAAAGACCAGGCCGAGATGGACGCCTATCTGATCGAGGAGGGCTCGTCCGAGGCCGAGCTGGACCTGTCCACCGGCGAGCGTCGCCTGGGTCTGGACCTGCAGGCCCTGGTGCGCGAGGCCAAGGCCTTCAAGGGCGGCGTCGATCGCCTCAGCCAGCGCGCCCCCGCCTTCGCCATCGAACAGGCGGCCCTGGCCGGCCTGTTCGCCGAAAACGCCGACATGACCCAGGCCTCGGCCGCGGCCGCCGTGCGTCTGAATCTCTATGCCGAAGAAGGCGACGGCGACTGGACCGGCGCGCCGGGCGAACAGGGCGCGGTCGTCTTCACCCGCACCCGTCGCGCGGTGCAGGAAACCATCGTGCTGGAAGAAACCCTGCTGCGTTCGCTGGACGCGCGTCGTCTGGCCGAGCGCGCCGCCGCCTTCGACGGCGTCTTCTCCGCTCCGGCCACCTATCGCCGCAAGGAAAAGTCCACCACCATCCGCGGGCCGCTGGACCTGCTGAACGCGGTGCTGGACGCCGGCAAGAAGGGCCTGGCCATCCAGCGCTACAAGGGTCTGGGCGAGATGAACCCGGAACAGCTGTGGGAGACCACGCTGGACTCCAACGCCCGCACCCTGCTGCAGGTCTCGGTCGAACACGAGGAAGACGCCAACGACCTGTTCGCCAAACTGATGGGCGACGTGGTCGAACCCCGCCGCGAGTTCATCCAGGAAAACGCCCTGGACGCGGCGGTGGACGTCTAAGGAAGACGGCGGCGGTGGTCCGGGTCACTGCAGATGAGACCCGGGCCACAATAGATGAGACTGAAGTCACAGCAAACGAAACTCATCAGCAGAGTGGGGTCGATCATCACCGGCCTACGAGTACAAACCGCTTCACGTCTTCGCTTTCTTCGCCTTCGGTGTCTGTTTTGCGCCCACTTCTGCCCGCGAAAGCTCTTCCTCGGCCGCGAGTAACTATTCGGAGAGCTCCCCGGACAGGGCGCCGGAAAGCACGACCAAGGCGTCGAGTTTCGTACGCGGGCCTGGAGCCAGGCTACCCGCCTCTTCAGGCCTTCGACCGCCCGGTCTTCGCCAGACCGCAGGAAGGTGTGACGATCGCCCGCTCGGGCCCGTCCTCACCAAGGGCATCGCGCGCTGTGTCGAGCCAGGCCTCGTTGACCTCGATGCTCTCGTCCGGGGCCCGTCTCAGACAATAGCGGATCAATTCGAGGGCTGAATCGTCGATCATCGCTGCAAGCTCATCCACTGCCGTCCTTCCTTCGAAGGCCGACTCGCGAACATAGCGCCCTGAGATCGGCAAAGGCGGGTACGCCGCCGCCAACGCCATGCTCATGCGCTCGATCAAATGGTCGAGCCTGAAGGCCTGGGGCATGCGGCTGATGAAGACCAAGGGCCGTCGGCGTGCCATCGTAGCCGTCGCTCGCAAGATCGCTGTCGTCCTGCACCGCATGTGGGTCGATGGCACAGAGTTCCGGCTCGGATCGTCCCGCGCGGACGACGGGATGGATGAAGCCGAAAATGCTTACTGCGCTTCGAGCGCGCCCAAAAGCGAGGCTCTCAAGACCCCGATCCCATGCATGCGTACACCGGCTCCGCTCGCAAGGAGCCATCCAGACTGCGAAGAGAAGCGTGATCGCGTGATCGATCAGGCCGACAACAATCACAAACCAGCTTGCCCCCTACACCCGATTAGAGAAGCGCACATTGTACTTCCGCCGGAAAGCCGACGTTGGCGTCCAACTAAATGCCGCCGGCATGGCGCCCTGGCGAACCTGGTGAACGGCCGCGTCCTTCAAAATCTGAAGTTCACCCAGGCCGTCAGGTAGTCCGAGCTCTCGTAGCCTGCATCCTTGAGCACCGATCCGGCAGCCAGATGCTCATAGCGGGCGATCAAGCTGGTCCTGGGAGAGATCGTGTGCGCCAACTGCAGCTTCCAGACTTCGCCGACGTGGCGGCCCTCGACCACCTCAGTGCCGGCATAGGGCAGGTCGGTGGCCCGATACACGGCGTCGCGTTCCGACGCGCGCCAGGTGAACTGGACCTCGCCCGTAACGCTGGTCTTGCCCTGGCGAACCGTGACGCCTGGCGCGACCGCGATCATGTTCACGGGGTTGAAGACGTTCTGGTAGCTGTAGAAGATCGGCACGCCTTGTGGGGTCAAGGCGTTGCGGATCACGCCGCCATCATAGGCCCCGCCGCCTGAGCCATAGTCGACGCGCAGGCTGATGCGCGGCGCACCCGTTCCCTCCCCCGCACGCATGCTCTGGGTCGTGAAGACCTGCAACGCCTCGATATCGCGATCACCGAAGCGACCGGTCTGACGCGCCAGCGTCCAGTCCAACTGAGCCGGGCCGGCTGCGCCCCACAGACGGGCGCCGACATAGGTTCGCTCCTCCCGCGCCGTCTCGGCGCCCCAGCGACGAGCGTCCTGACGGAAACGCCAGACGAAAGGATCGAGATACAGCTTAGAGCCGCCGAACCAGTCGCTTGGAACCTGAGTGCTGACATTCAGACCGCTGAACCGTCGAGCGTCGTCTGTTCGGTCATCGGAGACGTCTCCTGTCCCCAGGCGGGTCGGATGCAGGTCAAACAGGTCGGCCCGCCAATGCTCGCCCCTCACCCACCCCCGGATTCCATTGAAGGGGGTGAGCAGGGTCGCGCCGTTGCGGGTGCTGATCAGATAGGGTGAGCCGTCGATGAAGAATTGGCGGCCATAGCGGACCCCGACCTCGCGTCCGCCGATCTCTCCCGTCACATCGAAGAACGCCTGGGTGACGGCCAGGTCGTTGCGGATGGCGCCGACCGGATTTCCATAGTTGTCGCCGCCCGCGCCGCCATGCGCCATTTCGCCGAAGACGCGCAGATGACGACCTATGTGCAAATCCGCGCCGCCGACAAGACGCAGGGTGTCCAGCCGCAGGTCCGCACCCTCCCGAAGGCCGGGACTGGTGGTCAGGGCGGTGCGCAGCCGCATCTCGCCCGACAGGCTGAGCCAGACCTCCCCATCCTGCGACAACGGAGTGTATTTCAGCCGATCAAACACGTCCTTGCGCCGCTCCGGGTCGCGCAGGGCGGACCAGTCCTCGGCCCAGCGCGCCTCGGCATAGCCGCCGACGACAGAGCCAACGCCGATGGCGGCGCGAGGATAGGGCGCAGAAGGCTCAGGGGTCTGAGTCACCGCAACGTCTTGGGCCTTCGCGGAGGCCGGCACGGCGGCCAGCGCCAGCAGGGTCAGGGCGGCGCTCCGCCCACGGCGCATCCCGCGCCGGTCTTTACGAACCGTCATGGTCTCGTCTCCCGATGTCTTGGTTTTCGCTACGCCCGCCCCGCCGGACGTCTGTGATCCGGCGGGGAACTCCGGAGAGGAGGCAGGCGCGGGCAAGCGCGATCAGCGCGCGATGACGCCCGTGAGGCTGAGGACCAGCAGGACGCTGGTGGCGAAGATGGAAATCAGGCCCACGGCGGCGAACAGGTTGTGCCACCACCTGTTGCGCAGATCCCCGAGCAGCCTGTTGTTGGCCGTCAGGACCAGCAGAACGCCCAGCATGGGGGCGACCAGCACGGTCATCGCCTGCGCCAGAATGATCAGCTGTATCCGCGAGCCCGGCGCAAACGCCACCACCAGCACACCGAAGAGCAGGACGCATCCCACCAGGAACTTGGTCCGCAGGGAATCGAACGACCCGCCCCAGCCGAGGCCGTCCGACAACAGGGTCCCGCCCGCCGTGGCGTTGGCCAGCATGGAGGAGAAGGCGGCGGCGAAGAAGCCCGTAACGAAGACATAGTAGCCGATCTGACCGGCCAGAGGCTCGAAGACGCTGGCCAGTTGCGGCAGGGTCTCGACGCGCTGTCCGGTATGTCCCAGCACGGCTGCCGCGACCATGATGACCAAGGCCGTCATGATGCCGGGCGCGACGATGCCCGGTATGGTGTCGGACAGGGTCGCATCCGCATATTCATCCCGGCGAATTCCCCGCGCCTTGGTGGCGTAGCTGGTGAAGAAGGCGGCGTTGATCGAGAAGTTGGTGCCGACAAGGGCGACGATCAGCAGTTCGGCGCCCGCCGGGAAGCTGGGCAACACGCCGGACACGCCGGCCGCCCAGTCCGGGCGTGCAAGAAAGGCGCTGCCGACAAAGCCCACGGCCATCAACGCCACCAGCACCAGAAGCGCGCGCTCGACCGTCTTGTAGACATTGCGGACCAGAAGAACGAACCCGACCGCCACGGTGACCAGCAGCGTCCAGAACACCGCGCTGCCGCCGAACAGCATCGATAGGGCCAGACCCGACCCGGCCGCATTGCCGACCGAAAAACACAGGGTGATGAAGAAGACGCCACAGCCGGCCAGCACCCCGACCGGCTTTCCCAGCGTCTGCTTGATTGTGCCGATCATGGACAGGGGCGAGGCGATTCCGACCCGCACGCTCATATCCGTGAAGAAGATCATCAGCACGGTCGAGACCAGGATCACCCAGATCAGGGCGTAACCAAAGGCGCTGCCCGCCTCGATCGCAGAGGTCAGATTGCCAGGGCCGAACTGCCAGGCGCCGGCGATGAAAGCGGGTCCGATCAGCGCCAGCTTGGCCACAAGCGACCGATTCGACGCGACTTTCGGGGGGTGCACGGGTGGAGCCGCGTGCACGACGTCACGATGCGACATGACTTTCCTTTCGGGCGCGGCGATCCTCGGACCGGTCCACGCCTGGCTGTTTCTCCCTTGCACAGTGACGCTTCTTTGGAGTCATCCGTGCGGTGATACGCGTTCCAGGGCCGGTGCGGGACCACCCCGGAAGCAAAAGGTCCTCGCACCCTGCGGCGCGAGGACCCATCAACTCATTCGGCGGCGATGGCCGCGGCGGAGACCGGTCCGATCCCCGCCGCGTCAAAGGCGGCGAAGATTTCCCGCTCCGCCGCTTCGCCCAGATTCTTGAGCGGCTCGCGGATGGTGGCATGGTCGAGCACGCCGCGCTTTACCAGACCCAGTTTGAGGGCGACCGTGCCCTCCATGTGCGAACCCCGATGATAGACGGCCTTGGTCACCGGCAGCAACTGTTCGAAGATGCGGCGCGCCTCGGGATAGTCCTGAGCCTTGCCGGCCTCGATCAACTGAATCAGCAGCTCGGGCGCGATGTTGCCATAACCGACCAGCAAGCCGTCGACGTCGAACATGGTCGGCAGCAGCCATTCGTCATGGCAGGAAAGAACCTGCAGCTCGGGCGCGGCCTTCTTGATCTCGGGGATCTCGGTGTACCAGCGCTTCATGTTGCGTACGCCGTTCTTGGTGGCGACCACGCCCTCCTGAGTGGCGATGTCGATCTGGGTTTGCAGATCATAGGACGCCTTGGTGGCGTCAGGGTATTGGAACAGGATGCACTCCAGGCCGGACTCCTGCCAGATCGCCTTGTAGCGGTCCTGAGGCGCGCCCTTCTGGAAGCCGAACCGCAGCCAGCCGTGGTTCGGATAGACCAAGGCGCCCGTCGCGCCGGCGGCCTTCGAGGCCTTGGCCTCCTGGGCGGCGACGCGGGTGCCCTCACCCGTGACGCCGGCGATGATCGGCACGGCGCCATCGACCGCCTCAGCATAGGTCTCGATCAGCTTCAGGCGCTCTTCGACCGTCAGGAAGGTGCCTTCCCCGGCATGGCCCAGGATGACCAGGCTCTTCACGCCCTTGATCGACACCAGCCATTTGGCCAGCTGCGCATTGGCGGCATAATCGACCTCGCCATCGCGAGTGAAGACTGTGACGGGGGCGGGGCTGAGGCCTCGCAAGTCCATGACGCTCATGATTTCCTCTCTGGGGTTTCTTATGCGTATCGCCAAATAGGGAACGATACCGGGATCGTTCCCACTTTACATCCGGGTTTGGCCGGGTCAAGCGTTCTGGCAGGAGGCGTCATGGAATCAGAGCATCGACATGCGTGAGCGGCGCGGCGAAACGGGCCGCGTGACCATTCTGGACATCGCCCGAGCAACCGGCGTGTCCAAGAGCAGCGTGTCTCGCTTTCTTGACGACCGGTCGCCTTCCAATAGCGAGACGGCTCGTCTGGTCCGTCGCGTGGCGACAGAGCTGGGTTATGTCCGCGATGCCTCGGCCGCCAATCTGCGTCGAGGCTCGACCGGCACGATCGGCGTGATCGTGCCGCGCCTGACCGATACGGTGATGGCGATGTTGTACGAATCCCTCGCGCGCGCAGCAGGCCGCGCCGATCGCTTCACTATCGTCGCCACGAGCAACGACGAGCCGGCCGCAAATCAGCGCGCTGCCGAGATGCTGCTCGCGCGCGGCGTTGACGGACTGGTGCTGGCGACGACGCGGACCGGCGACGGCCTGGCCGACAAGCTGTCGGCCCAGGGCGTGCGCTTCGTCCTCGCCCTGCGCACGGACGGCGTGCATCCGTCATCGGTGGGCGATGACGCTCTGGGCGGCTATCTCGCCGCACGCCACCTCATCGACCTGGGACACCAGCGCATCGGCGTCATCGCCGGGCCCGCCGACACATCCAGCGCAGTGAGCCGGGTCGAGGGCTATCGCCGGGCGATGGAGGAAGCCGGCCTCGTCGTTCAGCCGGAATGGATCGTGCCATCCACCTTCGGCTTGGACGCCGGCCATCTGGCGGCGCGCGAGCTGATGACCCTGGCGTCTCCGCCCACCGCCATCTTCGCGATCAACGACAACACCGCCATGGGCGCCCTGTCGGCGCTGGCCCAACTCGGCGTGTCGGTGCCCGGCGACATCTCGGTGGTGGGCTACAACGACATCCCGATCGTCAGTCACCTGCCCACGCCCTTGACGACGGTGCGCACGCCCTTCGATCAGATCGCCGCCGCTGCGGTGAATCTGCTCCTCGACGGCGAAGATCCGGCCGAGCCGATCATACGGACAGCGCCGACCCTGATCCCAAGGCAATCGACGCGGCGGCTCTAGAGTTTAGATCAGATGGAGTCGACCACACTCGTCCTTGTCGCGGCCGCCTTCTTCGCCGCCGGTTGCGTCAAGGGCGTGTCCGGCATGGGCCTGCCGACGGTCGTGATGGGACTTCTAGGCGCGCTGCTGTCGCCATTGACTGCCGCCAGCCTGGCTACCGTCCCCACCTTCTTGACCAATGTCTGGCAGCTCTTCAGCGGCGGACGCTTGGGGCCTCTGGCAAAACGTTTCGGGCTCATGCTGGCCCTAACGTTCACAGCCACCCTCGCGGGCACAAGTCTGATCGTGAGACTGCAAGCCGCCCAGATCACAGGCGCCCTGGGAGTCGTGCTCGCGCTCTATGCGGCCTATGGCCTATTGGCGCAGCCGTTCAGCCTTTCGCCTCTATGGGAGCGCCGCCTCGCGCCGGTATCGGGTCTTTTCACCGGCGCCATCACGGGCGCGACCGGCGCTGCGGTGGTCCCGCTAGTCCCTTTCCTTCAGTCGCTCGACCTGTCGAAGGACGACCTTGTCCAATCCCTGGGCCTGTCCTTCACAGTCTCAAGCCTGGCTCTGGCGATGGGCCTGGCCTGGCATGGCGCACTGCAAATTGATGTCGGCCTGATCTCCATTGCAGCGACGCTCCCCGCGGTCGTCGGCATGATTGCTGGTCAATCTCTGCGCCGCCGCATATCCCAAGCCCTGTTCCGCCGCCTGTTCTTCATCGCCATCGCCCTGCTTGGTCTAGAAATGGCGACGAGAACCCTTCGTGGCTGAAATGAGGGCGCGGCCTATTCGATGTTTAAAGCAGACAGCACCACTCGCCTGCCTGAATGCGCGTGAAACAGACATTCGGCACCCCGCTTTGAGTCTCATGGCGGACAGCGTCTTTCGATGTGGATCGGCGTGGAAAAGGGACCCCGTTAGCGGTGTGATCGGCGTCGAATAAGGACCCCTCATTCCTGAGGTCTA